>JAYTFO010000145.1:0-18407 GCA_043734305.1 Acidobacteriota bacterium
GCAGCATCGTGCTCAACAGGGCGGTGTCGAGGGGCTTCCCGATCATTGGCTGCAGAAATTTCTCCAGGTGCCGCGCAGCCGTAGGATTCGTACCTTCCACCTTGGCGAACTGGGGAGTAGGAAGCCGGTGCCGTTCCCGCGCCGCCCGTTGTTGCACATATTGCTGCCAGGAGGCTTCGTCCAGGGCGTAGGGCAGGAGGACTCGCCCTTTGGATTCCGCCGCCTGGTAGCCGATTCCCATGATCGTCTCCGCTTTCTTGTAGTCCAGCGCGTTGTAGGCGCGAAGATCCGCGCTCACCATCAGGTCAGCTCCCGCCATTCCGCGGATCTCGTTGTCGCGAATCACCGCCGTGATCGAGCCCCCCAGAACTTCGAACAGGAATTAAATTTTCTTGGGGTCGAGGGGAGCCGTGTCCAGATGGATTGCGATCACGACGTCCGCACCCATCTTGCGCACAACATTGGTGGGGAGGTTGCCGAGCAGGCCGCCATCGACGTACAAATCTTCGCCGTCCTGCACCGGCGAGAACACCGCCGGGATCGACATCGTGGCCCGCAATGCCTTTTGCAGTGAGCCAGCCGAAAACACCACTTCTTTCGCGGATACCAGATCGGTGGCCACGCAACGAAACGGGATGGGAAGATCGTCGAACGATGCCAGGTCGGAATAGGAAAGCGTCTCACGGTCGATCAGCATGCTGACCTCCTGCCCGGTACTCAGCCCCGGCGGAAGCGACAGCCCGTGCTTCGCACCGAAGGTGAGCGAATTTTGAAACGCACGCATATCCTCCTTCCGGCGATAGGGCAAATCGGGATAAGGCGTCTGCCCGACGATGATCGCGTCCCAGTCCTGGTTCCGGACAAAATCCTGGAGCTGTTGCGGCGACGTACCGGTGGCGTAGAGGCCGGCGACGAGGCCCCCCATGCTGGTCCCCGCAATGTAGTCGATCGGGATGTGGTGCTCTTCAAACCAGCGCAACACGCCAATGTGGGCTAGTCCGAGCGCGCCTCCGCCTTCAAGGGCGACGCCGATCCCCGGACGGGACGGCTTTGGCGCTGGCTGGTCCGACGGAGCCTTAGGCGGCTCCGCAGGAGTTTCTTGCGCAAGGCTGGGGACAGCGAGGATAAGAGCCAGCAAGGCAACTGCGATTCGAGACATCAACGGTTCTCCTACTTAAGAAGGACTTGAACAAAATGTACCGCTGACAGCATACCGGGATATATTGTTCGACGAACATACCACGCCTCTCTTAGAGTGTTCGCCGTGGAAAAAGGCCGTGAGACAATTGGTTAAGTTGCCTGGGCCCCGTAGCTCAGTTGGATAGAGCAGCGGTTTCCTAAACCGTTGGTCGGCGGTTCGACTCCGCCCGGGGCCTCCAACGCTGACCGAGACCCTCGCCCTGCCTTATCGAATAACCCGTTCACCCTGTTCAGGTTGGCGATTTATTACGCACATTATTGTACGTATACTATAATAAGTACACCGTGTTCCACGTGGAACCTATCTTCGATTTTGATTTTGCGGATATCCGGCCTGACCCGCCGCCGACAAAGTGCACAATCTCCAGCCGGTCGCCGTCTTGTAACGGCGTGACCGCCCATTGCTCGCGCGGCACGATCTCGCGATTGAGTTCAATCGCTACGCGGTCTGATTTCATGCCGAGTTGCTCGATCAACGCGCCCAGGCTCTCCGCCAAAGAGACGACCCGACTCTCGCCATTAATCGTAAGGTTCATCGACAAGGATTTTCGCAGCAGTGGGAGCCAGGGGCAAGCGCGTGCAGATCTGGGTCGAGTGCCCTACCCGGCGGGGGCAAGGTACCATCGCTACAGCCGGCGGGGCGCCGGCGGTACCCTACGACGCTCGCAAGCGAAACTTGCGGGTAGCGGAGCGTCCGGAGTAGCTGGCCTGGACCAGTACGGAAGAATGGGGGAGCGAAGACTCATCCACCTGAAAACTCATTTCCGCATGGCCGTTACCGTCAGTGAGAACCTGGGCGTAGTAGGGAGCGGAATCGGGACGGGCTAAACGGAACGTCAGGCGCGCTCCATCCGCGCCGACGCCCCCATCGGTGACGCGCAGGTTCATCAGCAGGCTGCCGCCGGTGTGAACCGAATTGGCATTGAGCCATTCCACTTCCAGTTCCTTCACCGTGGCCAGCGTTTCCGGAGTCTCGCGCTTATCGAGGAGCGAGTCGAGCTTCCCTTCCCGGATCGAGTCCAGCACTTGCCGATGCTGCTCACGCAGCATCTTTTCTTTATGCGGGTCGCCGGTTTCAACATCGGAGGCAATCGAGGCGTAGGTGACGGCACGCTTTCCAATACAGCGGCCCCGAACGAACACCTGGGTCTGCAAAAGCTGCTCGTTTTCGCGCGCTTCGCTTTGCACGTGGTAGACCGTGTCCTGATGCTTGATGTCGGTATTAAAACCAAAAATCATGAGGGATTAGACTTTCGTACGCGTCAAAACGGGATCGTCGAAATTAAACCTCTGTTAAAAAGCGCAGTTTGCTTGACACTTCCGTCCGCAAAAAATAATCTAGAACGTTTACTGTAGTGCTTGGCGCAGATTATATCTAGCTCGTCCTATGCCGGACAATTATTTCGAGAACTACCTGCCTCTTTTGTTGCACTTCATGATCGCCTTCGCGGTTGCGGGCGCGATTGTCACTTTGTCCTGGCTGATCGGGCAGCGCAAGCCGTCGCGCGCCAAAATGTCCCCCTACGAATGCGGAGTTGCGCCCGTCGGGGACGCCCGGGAACGCTTCTCGGTTAAGTTTTACCTGGTGGCTATGCTCTTCATATTGTTCGACGTAGAAGCCGTTTTCCTTTATCCGTGGGCCATTATTCTGCGCGAATTGAAGATGTTCGGCTTCCTCGAAATGCTGGTATACGTCGGGATCGTCCTGGTGGGCCTCTTCTATGTGTGGAAAAAAGGTGTGCTGGACTGGGGCGCAACCGGCAGCAAGCGAGGACACGTCTAAATGTCGCTGACACCGGCCATCACCGATATTGAGCAACTGAAGTCGAATCCAGCCTTGGCTCGCCTGCTGGCATGGAATACCGCCGCCGTACAGGACGTCAAATTTGATCGGGACGAACTCACGATCTGGATCGACAAGGGCTTGATTCGCGAGGCCTGCGTGATCCTGCGCGACGACCCTGCCTGCCCGTTCAACTATCTGTGTGATGTTACCGCTGTGGACTGGTTTCCGTCGCAACCGCGCTTTGAAGTTGTTTACCATCTGTTGTCGATCTCGAAAAAAGAGCGCGTACGGTTGAAGGCGCGGCTCGACGACGAAAGTCCCGTGCTCGAATCGGTGACTTCGGTATGGCCCGCAGCCAACTATTTTGAGCGCGAAGTGTTTGACCTGTTCGGCGTGCGCTTCACGGGACATCCCCGACTCGAACGGCTCATGATGCCTGACGATTGGGAAGGGCATCCTCTACGAAAAGATTATCCGGTGGAGGGTTACCGGTAAATTCATGACGCAATATCCCACATCCGCAGTGCTCGAACCGGTGGCCGGTCAGGAAAGAACTCTTGTTCTGAACATGGGGCCGCAGCATCCGTCGACCCACGGAGTTCTGCGACTGGTGCTGGAAATTGACGGCGAGACGGTCGTCCGCGTCCTGCCGGAGATCGGATTCCTGCACACCGGAATCGAAAAGACCTGCGAAGCGAAGTTCTACCAGCAGGTGGTGCCGCTCACGGACCGCATCGACTATCTCTGTCCCATGACCAACAACCTGACCTACTGCCTGGCGGTGGAAAAGTTGCTGGGGCTGGAGATTCCTCCCAGGGCGCAATGGATGCGCGTGCTGATGAACGAACTGACGCGCATCAACTCGCACCTGGTGTGGCTGGGAACGCATGCCATGGACCTGGGAGCGATGACCGTATTCCTTTATTGCTTCCGGGAGCGCGAAGACGTTCTGCGGCTGTTCGAAATGGTTAGCGGACAGCGCATGATGACGTCCTATTTCCGCATTGGCGGGCTCGCACTCGATCCGCCACTTGGATTCTTCCAGAAAGTAAAATCTTTCGCCGATCGCTTCCTCGGCAATGTGGATGAATACGAAGGCCTGCTGACCGGGAATCCAATCTTCCTGATGCGCGTGAAGGGCGTTGCCCATCTGAGCAAAGAAGATGCCATTGCATTCGGCGCGACCGGCCCGACCTTGCGCGCGAGTGGAGTGGACATCGATCTGCGCCGGGATGCTCCCTACACAAGTTACGAGAAGTTCAAATTCAAAGTGCCGGTGTCGGACGGCGGCGACGTTTGGGCACGATACGTTTGCCGTGTCCAGGAACTGCGCGAATCGATCGGCATTGTGCAGCAAGCTCTGGCCGGCATGCCGGAAGGTCCGACGAAAGCCGATGCCCCGAAAATCGTTCTTCCCGACCGCGAGAAAATGAAGACCCAGATGGAAGCCCTCATTTATCACTTCAAGATCATCACCGAGGGCTTCACGGTTCCCGCAGGAGAGGTTTATCAGGCAGTGGAATCTCCGCGTGGAGAGATGGGCTATTACATTGTCAGTGACGGGACCGCGAAACCATATCGAGTTCACATGCGCAGTCCGTCGTTTGCGAACATGCAAGTCCTGCCGAAAATGTGCGAAGGCCGATTGATCGCGGATGTGATTGCCGCGATTGGGAGTATTGATGTTGTGGTCGGGGATATCGACCGGTGAGGAATTTGTAATTTTGTAATCGGGTAATTTTGTAATTTGGTCGCGTCTGTCGTGGTTTTCAGATTACCAAATTACCGGATTGCAAAATTACCAAATGGAATCCATGAAGTTTTCGGACCAATTCGAAGCCCGTTTCACTGAGATGCTAGGGCATTATCCAACCAAGCGCTCGGCGCTGGTCCCGACCCTGCTCTATGCTCAGGACGAAGTCGGATATTTGACCGACGAGGTCATCACAGAATTGGCGCAGCGTCTCGACTTGACTGAACTCGAGGTCCGCAACGTGATCAGCTACTACTCGCTGCTCACCACCAAGCCTCGCGGAAAATACAACGTACAGGTCTGCACAAATATTGCGTGTATGCTGGTCGGCGGCGAGGAACTGCTTGACCACTGCAAGAAAAAGCTCGGTGTCGGACACAAAGGCACGACGCCAGACGGCATGTTTACCCTGGAAGAAGTTGAGTGCATCGGTGCGTGCAGTTGGGCGCCGGCGATTCAAGTTAACTACGATTTTCATGAAAACCTGACCGTTGAAAAAATGGATCAGGTGTTGGACGGGTACAAGAAGAAATGAGTTGGTAATTTGGCAATCGGGTAATTTTGCAATTTGAAACCGGGGCGCGACGGAATTCTGTCCGGCCAGTCTGGTTTGCAAATTACCCAATTACAAAATTACACAATTACAAAATGGCAACACTGGTCTCACATCCCGACGAGGTAAAGATTGTCTCGAAACGCTTTGGTCTGGGCGCGACGAACATCGATCGCTACCTAGAACTGGACGGCTACAAGGCCGTGCAGAAGGCGCTCGGCATACAACCGGATGCGATCATCAATGAAGTCAAGAACTCCGGCCTGCGCGGACGAGGCGGCGCTGGATTTTCGACTGGCATGAAGTGGTCGTTTGTTCCCAAGCAGTCGACCAAGCCGAAATATGTTCTGTGCAACGGGGACGAGAGCGAGCCCGGCACCTGCAAAGACCGCCTGATTTTCGAGCACGACCCGCACGCGGTGATTGAAGGCGTGATGATCGCCGCCATCGCCGTCGGATCGCATACCGGCTACATTTACATTCGCGGCGAGTATCGCTATCTGTCGATCATCATGCAAAAGGCGATCAAAGACGCCTACGCGAAGGGCTTCCTCGGCAAGAATATTTTCGGCAGCGGATACGATCTCGACATCTACTGGCATGGTGGCGCCGGCGCTTACGAAGTGGGCGAAGAATCGGCGCTGATGGAATCGCTCGAAGGCAAGCGCGGCATCCCGCGAATCCGGCCTCCCTTCCCTGCCGTCGTCGGACTGTGGGGCGGGCCGACGGTCATCAACAACGCCGAGACTTTGGCGGCCGTGCCTCACATCATGCTGGGCGGTGCGGAATGGTTTGCCGGACTGGGCACGCCGAAAAATGGAGGCACGCGGCTATTTTGCCTCGCGGGGAATTTAAACAAGCCCGGCGTCTACGAATTGCCGATGGGCTACAACCTCAAGAAAATGATCTACGAGGTCGGCGGCGGCATTCCGAACGGGCGGGCACTCAAAGCCGTCGTTCCGGGCGGATCGAGCACGCCCATCTTGACCGTCGATGAAATCGACATACCAATGGACTTCGACGGCGTCGCTAAAACCGGCTCCATGCTAGGCTCCGGCGGTGTGGTGGTGCTCGACGATTCCAACTGCATCGTCAAATTTGCGCTGCGCACCATGAAGTTTTACCGGCATGAAAGTTGCGGATGGTGCATCCCGTGCCGCGAAGGTACCGACTGGCTGGAGAAAACGCTGAAGCGTTTTCATTCCGGCGGTGGCGTGATGAAAGACATTGACAACATTTACTATCTCTCCGAAAACATGCTGGGCAAAACATTCTGCCCGCTCGGAGACGCAGCGGCCATGCCGACGATGGCATTCGTGAAGAAGTTCAGAAGAGAATTTGAAGATCACCTGGAAGGCAAGCCGTGTCCGTTTGAAAAGGCAGGAGCGCTGGCGCCTCTACCGGTCTTTGCGTAGAAGAATTCGTAATTTGGTAATCGGGTAATTTTGTAATTTGTGAACCTGATGCCGTCGCCGCAAGAAGAGCTTCGAGATCGAACGAAGGCGTTTGCAGTACGGATCGTTCGCCTCTATCGTTCGTTGTCGTACAAGACAGATGCGCAGGTACTAGGCAAACAACTGATTCGATCTGGAACCGGAGTGGCCGCCAATTATCGGGCGACATGCCGATCCCGATCAAAGGCAGAGTGGATCGCGAAGATAGGGATTGTAGCCGAGGAAGCTGACGAAACAGTGTTTTGGCTTGAGATGCTTGCGGAGTGTGGAATAGTTCCGCTGAAGAAGTTGGAAGCGCTATTGAAAGAGGCCCACGAACTGGCCGCGATCTTTACCGCGTCGCAATTTACGGCGCGTGGGAATCGTTAGAATTTAAATTACAAAATTACCCGATTGCAAAATTACAAAATGCCCGATGTAAACCTAACTGTCGACGGAAAGAAGCTCACGGCTCCGGCCGGGTCGCTGCTCATTGAAGCCTGCAAGAGTGCGGGCATCGAAGTGCCTTCCTTTTGTTATTACCCCAACCTGTCGTTGCAGGGCGCTTGCCGCATGTGCGTGGTCAGGGTCGAGAAGATGCCCAAGCTCCAGACCGCCTGCACCACGGTGGTCGCCGAGGGCATGATCGTCGCGACTGACAGCGACGAAGTGCGTCAGGCTCGCAAGGCAATGGTCGAGTTACTGCTTGGAAATCATCCGCTGGATTGTCCGGTGTGCGATGCCGGCGGCGAATGCGAACTCCAGGACATGACGTTCTCCTACGGAGCCGCCGAGTCGAAGTTCATGGAGGCCAAGAACCACAAGGAAGAACAGCAGTGGTCTCCGGTGGTGTACTTCGATCGTCCGCGCTGCATCCTTTGTTATCGCTGCGTGCGGGTCTGCGGTGAGGCGATGGACGTCTGGGCGCTGGGCGTACAGAATCGCGGCGTCGGTTCGGTCATCGCGCCCAACCAGGACGATCACCTTGAATGCGAAGAGTGCGGCATGTGCATCGACATCTGTCCGGTCGGCGCGCTTACCTCGGGTGCTTATCGTTACAAGACTCGTCCGTGGGAAATGAACCACGTGGGTACGGTCTGCACGCACTGTGGCGACGGCTGCAAGACGACTCTGGGCGTTCGCCGTTGCGATACCGGAATGGAAATTGTCCGCGGCGATAATCGCGACAAGAGCGGAATCAATAATGATTTTCTCTGCATCAAGGGCCGCTACGCATTCGATTTCGCGCATAGCAAAGAGCGGTTGACGCAGCCGCTGATCCGCAAGAATGGCAAGCTCACACCGTCAACCTGGGAAGAAGCGTTCACGCTGATCGGCAAACGCTTCACCGAAGTTCGCGACAAAGACGGTGGCTCTGCGATCGGCGTCATCGGATCGAACCGTACGACTAACGAAGAAAATTATTTGATGTCGAAGTTCGCGCGCGTGGTGCTGAAGACGAACAACGTGGACCATCACCGCACGGCAGATTACGCGGCGCTGGCCGGCGCTCTGCGCGGCAAGCCCGGGATGACCGCATCCATGCGCGAAGTGTTCGACGCGCCCGCTGTACTGTTGATCGGCAACGATCCAACGAATCAGCATCCGCTACTCGCCTACCAGATTCGTAATAATGTCCGGCTGCATCGCTCGCGGCTTTATGCGATCAACTCGGCGCCGATCAAATTGCGGCGTCAGTCAGCGGCTTTTGGTCTGCTTCCGCCGGGAGCGGAAGGGAAAGCGGTCGGGTTCCTCTCCGGCGACGATTCCCTGCTCGACGCGCTCGCGACCGATATGACGAATCGCGATGCGTGGACGGCGCTGCGCGAGAAAGTTCGCAGCGAGCAGAACCTCGTCATCGCTTTCGGATCGGAATTGCGCGGCGCCGATATCCAGAAGCTTGTAGCGTTTGCTTCGTCGCTGACGGGAGCAAAGTTGATTGCGTTGGGAGACTACGCCAACTCACGCGGCGCGGCCGACATGGGACTCTTTCCCGATCTGTTGCCCGGCTATCAGCCGGTTGCGGATGCTGCCCAGTTCCGCGAGGAGTGGGGCAACATTCCGCAAGAACAAGGCATGAGCCTGCCGCAGATGATGGATGCGGCCGCAGCTGGCAAGTTGAAAGCGCTGTACGTGATCGGATCGAATCCAGTCGGGCGTTTGGGCATCGATCCGGCGGTGTTGTCGAAGAGTTTTGTGGTGGTGCAGGAAATGTTCGTGACCGAGACCGCCAGTCTAGCCGACGTTGTGTTGCCCGCAGCCAATGCCTACGAAAAAGAAGGCACGATCACCAATACTTGCGGCGACGTACAACTCGCCAAGAAGGCCGGCGATGTCAGCGGCGCTAAGCCCGATTTTGAAATGATCGTTCGCATCGCCGACGCGATGGGTTGTGATGTGCGCGCCTTGGTGCCGTTTGGTGTTGGTACACGCGCCGACATGGGACAGACCCGCGGCGTGCAGTCGGGCGAGGCCGATCGTCATGCGGTGTGGCTGGAGTCGCACAACCTCGAACCCCGGATGACGCCGTTCGATCCGATCGCGATCCTCGATGAAATTCAGCGCGTGGTGCCGGGATACGACGTTTCGCGAATCAATCTCCTTGCTGGTAACGATCAGCACACCGAGATTGCCAGCAGCGGTGCGAGCGCACTGCATGCGCCAGATCTGATTGTTCCGGCAAATGACGATTTGTTCAGTTCAGGAACGCTGGGACGGTATTCGCATACGCTGAATTCGGTGATGGAAAACAAGTCGGCGGAAGTGGAAGTTGCAGGGGATTAGCGGGAGGCCGCCCGCGCCACACTTTAAAGACAGAACAGGATTACGGACACTTTGTTGAATCATTTCGCGATCTTCGCCATTGTCTCGATTATCAAGTCGGTAGCCGTGGTCTTTGTACTGCTCACGGCGGTTGCCTATAGCGTCTGGCTGGAGCGCAAGGTGTCCGCGCGTATTCAGAATCGCTGGGGACCCACACGGGTCGGCCCGTTCGGCCTGTTGCAACCGCTCGCGGACGGCGTCAAGTTCATCTTCAAAGAAGATCTTACGCAGCCCTATGTGTACAAGGCGCTGTACATCGCGTCGCCGATTATTGCGGTGGTGTTCGCCATCACGGCGATCTCCGTGATCCCGTTTGGAAACTCGATCACTATCGGACCGATCACTACCAAGTTGCAGATTACAGATCTCAACGTCGGACTGCTGGTCGTGCTCGGCATTACGTCCATGGGCGTGTATGGCATCGCGCTCGCGGGATGGTCTTCGAACAGTAAGTATTCGCTGCTCGGCGGTTTGCGAGCGAGCGCGCAGATGATCAGCTATGAAGTTTCACTTGGCCTATCGCTGATTCCAGTGATGATCCTGGCGGGAAGCTTCAGCTTGCGGCACATCGTGGAAGCGCAGCGGCATTTGCACTGGAACTTTTTCTTTTTGCCGTTTGGAACGATCGCATTTTTTATCTATCTGATTTCGGCATATGCGGAGACGAACCGCACTCCATTCGATCTGCCGGAAGCGGAATCGGAACTGGTGGCCGGGTATCACACGGAATATAGCGCGATGAAGTTCGCCATGTTCTTCATGGCCGAGTACGCCAACATGGTGACGGTCGCATGTCTGGCGACGCTGCTGTTTTTCGGGGGATGGCTGGGACCAGTGATTTCAGATAACCCGATCATCGTCGCGATCTTACCCGTGGTGTGGTTCTGCTTGAAAGTTTTCTTTTTTATGTTTCTGTACGTATGGGTACGCTGGACACTTCCCCGCTTTCGCTATGACCAACTGATGGCGTTTGGGTGGAAGTTCCTGCTCCCGGCGGCAATTGCGAATCTGGTGCTGACGGCGCTGGTGGTGGCGTGGAAGCCGGGAATATGGCTGGCCAACTGACATGCATCTGATCTTATTTTTATTTTTCGGCGGAATCTGCGTGGCGGGCGCGGTCAACCTGCTGGTGCAGCGTCATCCGATCAACAGCGCCTTGTCGCTGGTGGTGGTGATGGCTGCGCTGGCGGGAGAGTATCTGCTGCTGGGCGCGGAATTTGTCGCTGCCATTCAGGTGATTGTGTATGCCGGCGCGATCATGGTGCTGTTCATCTTCACCATCATGTTGTTGAACGCTGGGGAAGAAGAACGGTCCGGACGAAGCCGGGTTGCAATTCTGCTGGGCGTTCCTGGAGTTGCAATCGGCGCCGTGCTGGTGGCGTGGGTTGTTCTGCAACATGCCGATACGGGATCGGTGGGAATGTTTGCCCTGCCCGGCGTTCCGCACGACATCGCTCAACTGTTGTTCCATGATTTCCTGCTGCCGTTCGAAGTGACGTCCGTTCTGATTCTGATCGCCATCATGGGTGCGGTGGTACTGGCCAGCAAGCCGGAATCGATTGCGCCGGCACATGCCGAACCCGCTCCAAAAGAGGCCCTCGAACTGGTGGGCGCCGGAAAGGACCGGCGATGATTCCTCTTTATTACTACTTGTTGCTGAGCGGAATCCTCTTTGGGTGCGGCGTGCTGGGATTCCTCATCAAGCGCAACATCATCACCATCTTCATGTCGATTGAGCTGATGCTGAACGGAGTGAATCTTTCGTTCGTAGCGTTCGCTGCGCACTGGCATGCGCTCAGCGGACAGGTCTTCGTCTTTTTTGTGATGGTGGTTGCGGCGGCGGAAGCCGCAGTGGGACTGGCGATCATCGTTGCCGTTTATCGCACGCGCGAAACTTTGAATGTAGACCAGGTGAACCTGCTCAAGCTATGACGGCGAATCCTTATCTCTGGCTCATTCCGGTCCTGCCGCTGGCCGGGGCCGCGATCAACGGCATCTTCGGACGCCGCTCGTCAAAGCAGGCGATCACTACGGTCGCGCTTGTCTTCTGTGGCGCCGCGTTTGCGCTCGCTCTGAAGACTGCGTTCAGCTTTTCCGCGACCGAAGCGCCCTACTACTTCGACCTCGCCCACTGGATTCGCGCCGGTAGTTTTCAAGCCGACTTCAGTTTCTATCTGGATCAGCTTTCGCTGGTCATGCTGCTAGTCGTCACCGGAGTCGGCTTCCTGATTCACATCTATTCCGTCGGCTACATGTGGGACGACGACGGCTACTACCGGTTCATGTCCTATCTGAACCTGTTCATGTTCTTCATGCTGACGCTGGTGCTGGCGAAGAACTATCTGGTCATGTTCATCGGATGGGAAGGCGTGGGCCTGGCGTCCTACCTGCTGATCGGTTTCTGGTTCACAAAAGATTCGGCCGCGGCGGCGGGCAAGAAAGCATTCATCGTTAACCGGATTGGCGACTTCGGATTTTTGATTGCGCTGTTCCTGATCATTCAGCATTTCCACTCGCTCGACTTCACAACAGTGTTTGCAGGCGTCCAGTCCTGGCCGACGGAAACTGCCGGTGTCGGGGTTCTGACTTCGATCGGCCTGTTGCTGATGGTGGGTGCGGCGGGCAAGTCCGCGCAGATCCCGCTTTATGTGTGGCTGCCTGACGCGATGGAAGGTCCGACTCCGGTCTCGGCATTGATCCACGCGGCGACCATGGTGACGGCGGGCGTGTATATGGTAGCGCGGTCGCACCTGATATTTGAACGCGCGCCCGAAGCACTGACGGTTGTCGCCGTCATCGGAACGCTCACTGCGCTGTTTGCGGCGACCATCGGTATCGCGCAGACCGATATCAAGAAAGTTCTTGCTTACTCAACCGTTTCGCAGCTGGGATACATGTTCATGGCCTGCGGAGTGGGGGCATTCTCCGCTGGAATCTTCCATCTGATGACCCACGCGTTTTTCAAAGGACTATTGTTCCTGGCGGCGGGCTCGGTAATTCACGGCGTGGCCGGCGAGCAGGACATGCGCAAGATGGGCGGCCTGCGGAAATACATGCCGGTAACTTTCTGGACGATGACGATTGCTACGTTCGCAATTGCAGGAATCCCGCCACTGGCTGGGTTCTGGTCGAAGGATGAGATTCTCTGGATGGCCGACATAAGCCCACACGGCTGGATAGTTTGGCTTATCGGTGTGATTACTGCGTTCATCACCTCGTTCTATATGTTCCGTCTGTGGTTCATGACTTTCTTTGGCGAGTATCGCGGAGCATCAGCTACCGACGAACATGCGCACGACGACCATGCTTCTGCTGGACATGGTTCGCGGGCGGGGGCGCCCGCGCCACACGGGCACGGGCACGGCGAGCCGCACGAGAGTCCGTGGGTAATGCTGGGTCCCCTTGTGATTCTTGCAGTATTGTCGTTTTGCGGAGGATGGGTCGGATTCCATCACCACTTCGACAATTTCCTGGCGCCGGTGTTTTATCCGCATGGCGCCGCGCATATCGCCCTTGCGACTGCCGACGAGGAAGCGCAGATCGCTGCCATGGAGACCAAGGAATTGCTGCTTATGGGTATCTCGGTCGGGGCCGGCCTACTTGGTCTCTTCCTGGCGTGGCTGCTCTATCACAAGCGTCGCGACCTCCCCGACAAGATCGCCGCCAGCCTCGGCGGCCTCTATGACGCGGTGGTCAACAAGTATTACATCGACGAACTCTATGCGACGATTTTCGTTAAGCCGCTGGTTGACGGTTCCAGTGCAATTCTGTGGAAGGGCGTGGATCAGGGCATGATCGACGCCACGGTGAACAACGCCGCCGATTCGGCGCGCCATGTCTCCGACAATGTGCGGCAGATGCAGTCCGGCAACCTGCGGTCTTATGCGGGATGGATTGCGGCGGGCGGTGCGGCGGTGATTGGCTACATGGTCTGGATGGGGGTGCGATGAATACTGCCAGTCTTAGCCCCTACATTCTCTCGCTGGTCACGTTCATCCCGCTGGCGGGAAGTTTGCTGTTGCTGGTGATCCCTCGGCGTGATCGCGATATCAAAGTGTTCGCGCTGGTGATCTCGCTGCTGGCCTTTGTCGCTTCCCTGCACCTGCCCGTGCATCTGCAACGGAATCTCGGCGGTTTCCAGTTTGAGATCAACAAGCAATGGATCACCACTCCCAACATCCACTACCACATGGGCATCGACGGCATTTCCGTGTGGCTGGTAGTGTTGACCACGTTCCTCACGCCGCTGTGTGTACTGATTTCGTGGACTTCGATTCACGAGCGCGTGAAGGAATTCTTCATCCTGCTGTTGATTCTGGAGACAGCGCTGATCGGCGTCTTCACGTCGCTCGATCTGTTCCTGTTCTATTTCTTCTGGGAAGCAACGCTCATCCCGATGGCGCTGCTGATCGGCATGTACGGTCACGGACGGCGCGTCTACGCAGCGGTTAAATATTTTTTGTTTACGATCACCGCTTCGGTCTTCATGCTGGCGGCGATTATCTGGCTGTACAGCAAAACCGGCAGCTTCGATTTCGTCGACATCCAGAACGCAATTCGCTTTGGCCATATACAAAACTTTTCGGCGGCCGCGCAGTGGCTGTTCCTGGGCTTCTTTGTAGCGTTCGCCGTCAAGGTGCCGCTCTTCCCTCTTCACACCTGGTTGCCCGACGCACACGTGGAAGCGCCAACTGCGGGATCCGTTCTGCTGGCGGGCGTTCTGCTGAAGATGGGAACGTACGGCCTGATGCGCTTCAGCCTCGGATTGTTTCCTGTACAAGCGCGGCAGAATGCGCCCTGGATCATCGCGCTCGCGCTGATCGGCATCATCTATGGCGCGCTGGTCTCGATGGTGCAGCCGAACATGAAGAAGCTGATCGCCTATTCTTCGGTCAGCCACCTGGGATTTGTTGTGTTGGGAACTTTCAGCTTCACGCAGGCTGGGTTGGACGGCGCTGTATTCGTCATGCTGGCACACGGGGTTGCGACCGGCGGACTGTTCATGCTGGCGGGCATCTTGTATGAGCGGCGGCATACCTATGAGATCTCCGAATTTGGCGGACTCGCCACACCGATGCCCAAGTACGCTGCGTACTTTCTGTTTGTGGTACTGGCATCGGTGGGACTGCCGCTGCTCAATGGCTTCATCGGAGAGTTTCTGGTATTGAGCGGAGCCTTTCAGGCGCGTCCGATTTACGGGATACTGGGCGCGACCGGCATCATCTGGAGCGCGGGCTATTTGCTGTGGATGTATCAGCGTGTATTTTTTGGCGTCGTGAAGAACGATGCGAACAAAGCGCTCCCCGATCTCAACCTGCGCGAGAAGGCAGCGCTTCTACCCGCCGCTGCGATGGCTCTGCTGATGGGCGTGGCTCCGATCTTGTGGCTCAGTTCGATTGATCCGGCTGTACAGTCGGCGCTGGCTCCCTTTACGCAATTGGCCGCGAGGATGGTGGGCCAATGACAACGACAATGACAATGACGCTCACACACTACCTGCCGGCGCTGCTTGCGCAGGCACAGACCGTGCCTTTGCCGACTGGCGCGGAGTACATGCGCATCCTGCCCGAACTGGTGCTCTCGGTATTCGGCATGATTGTGATGGTGGTCGACCCGCTTCTCGATGACCGCAGCAGCCACAAATCTCTCGGAGCAATCGGGCTGATCGGGACCTTGGCCGCGCTTGCCTCCACTTACTTCATGGCGCAATATCCGGGCACGGGTTTCTGGAACATGGTCCGGGTGGATGGCTTCAGCGTGTTTTTTCACGTCCTGGTGATTGCAATTGCGGCCGTGGTGATTCTCAGTTCCTACGAGTACATGGCGGTGCAACGCATTCGCGCCGGGGAATATTACGGGCTGATTCTTCTGGGCACGGTTGGCATGTGTCTGATGTCGTCGGCGATTGAATTGGTGCTGATTTTCATCGCGCTGGAAATATCATCGATCGCGACCTACGTTCTGGCCGGCTTCCGACGGCGCGAAGCGGCGAGCAGCGAGTCTTCGCTCAAGTATTTTCTGCTGGGATCGTTTGCCACCGCGTTCTTCCTCTACGGCGTCGCCATGATGTTTGGAGCCACGGGCTCGACCAACATTGACGCCATCGGCCGCGCCCTCACCTCAAATTCGATTACGCCGCTGGCCTACGTCGCAGTCGCGCTAATGTTCATCGGCCTCGGCTTCAAGGTTGCGTCCGCGCCCTTCCACGTATGGACGCCCGATGTGTATGAAGGAGCGCCCGCGCCCATTGTAGGACTGATGTCCACCGGTCCGAAGGCTGCCGCGTTTGCGGTGTTGCTGCGCGTCCTGTTCGAAATCAACGCGCCGGGACGGTTCTGGTTGATCTGGGTCTCAGCGGCGCTGTCGATGACTCTGGGGAACGTCGGAGCGCTGGTGCAGGACAACATCAAACGCCTGCTGGCGTATTCCTCCATCGCGCACGCGGGATACGTTCTGGTCGCGTTCGCTGCCGCACCCGAACTTGGCATCTCGGCAGTGATGTTCTATACCGCCGCCTATGCGGCCATGAACGTGGGCGCGTTCGCGGTGGTGAGCCACTTTGCCAACGCAGGCGAAAAATATCTCACGCTTGAAGACTATGCAGGACTGGGACGGCGTTCGCCGATTCTTGCGGCAACGCTCACGTTCTTCCTCATGTCGCTGATTGGGATTCCGATTACCGGCGGCTTCTTCGGAAAATTTTATATCTTCAGCGCAGCCTTGCAATCGAATCTAGTTTGGCTGACGGTGATTGGCTTGGTTAACAGTGCCATCGGCGCTTACTACTATCTGCGCGTGATCGTGATGATGTACATGCGCGAGCCGCGCGCGGAAGTGCCCGTCACACCTTTGCCTTTCGCCACCGGGCTTGCGATCGCAACGTGCGTGCTGGCTACTCTGTATCTGGGAGTGCTGCCGGGACGTGTGCTGGACTATGCCACGCAGTCGGCCGGTCAGTTAATTCACGGAACAACTATTTCCGGAGAGCTGCTCACTCCTCCCAAGACTCCGGACAACTGAAACTCCTTCGCTGGGGTAAATGCCGCGACCTGGTGTAATACTGCGATCACATTCTCGCGCAAGACATGGGTTACAATCTCTGTCCCGTGCAAGTCCCGCCCCATACCACGCGTGGCCACCTCTGGCTGCAGACGCTGGGGAGCCCGATCCTATGGTTGATGAATGCAGTCCTTGCCCTGATCCTATGGGCCGATCAACTTTTCAACCGTTTCCCAAGCATCGACGACTACGTTCGCTATCTGACCTTTGTCACCGACCTTCCGTGGCACTGGAAAGTTATCATCACGCTGGTTGTGAATCTTTTTCTCTTCGTGGAGATAAGTTTTAGAACCGTACGAAAGGGAGAACGGGAACGGGATGAATACCTCGTAAAACTGCTGGCGATTGAGCAAGCCCGGCCACATATAGTGCTTCGCGAAGCGGACGCCGAATGTGTCGAGCCTGTGCACATTCAAGCAACCGGCGACATGACAAATGTCGTGTCATTCATCAAAGTGCGGTTTGTGAACAAAGCGAACGGACTACCTTTCCCAAATTCCGTGGCCCACGATGTCAAGGCAACAATCCGTTTTTTCCAACCCACAGCCGGCGGCAAATTGCTTTTGGCGATCGAGGGCATGTGGGCGGATAGAGACCAGCCATCCATCCGAGACTGGCGACGGTACCGGAATGACCAACTCAAGATGGGGTTTGGGATCGAAGAAGAACACAGTTTGGATGTAGCGTTTCGAGATGACCAGACAGGAGAGTTCTACGCATTCAACAACAACAACTATAGCTATCCTCAGATGAAAAAGCCGGAACACTTGCTTGCAGGCCAGCATTTCCTGGTCAGGATCAGCTTGTTGGGCCCGTGGGTCGACGAAACCTTTGAGTTTCTATTTGCCAATGATTCCAGCGGAACAAAGATAATCAGGCCTCTGTCGCTTTCCTGACCGCGTCACATTTCACGGTTAGAAAATGGAATCCTACTCTAGCGCCACCGGCAAATCCCGCCGAGAGAAAATCCGCACGGCCGCTAACCAGAACAGCGCCGCTTCACGCTCTTGCCGGCGCCCCTAAAAGCCACGAAACCCGAAGATATCCCTCCTCTGCACACGAAGAGAACATTGTTGCAGTGCGCGAACCCACTTCCGGAGCGGCCACGACCGATATTCTTGATTGATTCCCGCAAATTTCCAAGCGAGCGACATAAGCCTTTGATTCTAGTTGGAGGATGGGAAACCTGTTAAAACCGGTCAGCCAGCTCGATTGACAATCCGGAGTGAAGTCGGCATTATTAGTCCCTAGTTCCGTTTTGGAATCCCCCGCAAAACGAGGGCTTGGAGGAAGTAATGTTGCAGTTTTGCCGAAGTCTGTGGTCGGACGAGCAAGGGCAGGACATTGCCGAGTACGCAGTGATGTTGGCGGTGATTCTGGTGTTGGTGATTGGGACAGTACGTCTGATCGGCGGCAATGCCAACAACGCGTTCTCCAGCGTTGCCAGTTCTTTGAGCCAGTAGAAGCTGCTGTATTTTTTGATTTCGTTACGTGCGTCAGAACGCAATATTTTGAATGGATAGGGTTATGACTCGATTTAGCACCTCCAGCCGATTTAGCCGCTACTGGTTTACGGGCGCGGCGGAGGTGGCCGTCTGGAGCGAGTCCGGTAGATAGAGACAGCTCAAGATTTCGCACCGACGCCGCGATCACCGATCGCGGCTTTTTCTTTTTTGGGATCAAATTTCGTTTAGATCGATTCGAAAGGACTCTTCTCATGATCGTCAACATGTCCGACAGCGCCAGCCCCGAACAGATTGAACACGTCATCCAGCGAATCCGCGAAGCCGGATTCACGCC
>JAYTFO010000146.1:0-10055 GCA_043734305.1 Acidobacteriota bacterium
CCCGGCGGATACGCCGCTGCGTTCCTCGCCGCCGACCTGGGCATGAAGGTCACGATCATCGATCCGGAAGTGAATCCCGGCGGCGTGTGCCTGTATCGCGGCTGCATTCCTTCCAAGGCGTTGCTCCATGTGGCCAAGTTGCTCGAAGAGGCCGAGCAGGCGAAGAACTGGGGCGTCGAATTCGGCAAACCGAAAGTCGACCTGAACAAGCTGCGCGGATGGAAAGAGAGCATCGTGAAGAAGCTCACCGGCGGCCTGGGACAACTTTCCAAGCAGCGCTCTGTGCAGTTCGTTTCTGGCAAAGCGGCGTTCGTGAACGCGACCACATTGAAAGTCACGAAGACTGCGGGCGACGACGAGACGCTTACTTTCGACCGCATCGTGATCGCGACTGGATCGCGGCCAAGTGTCGTCCCGAGCCTGAAGCTCGACAGTCCGCGCATGATGGATTCCACCAGCGCGCTCGATCTGCCGGACATTCCAAAGACGCTGCTCGTCATCGGCGGGGGCTACATCGGATTGGAACTTGGATCGGTTTACGCCGCGCTCGGCACGAAAGTGACCTGCGTGGAAATGTTGCCCGGACTGCTGCCCGGTGCGGATCGCGACCTGGTACTGCCGCTGCACAAGCGTCTGGAAAAACTGTTCGCATCCATCCTGCTGAACACGACCGTGAAATCTCTGAAAGAAGAGAAGAATGGGATTCGCGTTACGCTCGACGGCCCCGACGTCAAAGAAAAAGAGCAAGTCTTCGAACGCGTCCTGATGTCGGTAGGACGCCGTCCGAACTCCGAGATTGCTGGTCTCGACAAAACGAAAGTGAAAGTAAACTCGAAGGGCTTCATCGAAATCAACGAACAGCGGCAGACGGCCGATCCTACGATCTACGCCATCGGCGACGTTGCCGGAGAACCGATGCTGGCGCACAAAGCGATGCATGAAGGGCGCACCGCGATCGAAGCCATCGCCGGACACAAAGTCGCATTCGAGCCGAATGCAATTCCGGCGGTCGTGTTTACCGATCCTGAAATTGCCTGGGCCGGCCTCACCGAAACGCAAGCCAAAGAACAGGGACGCACCATCAGCGTCGCGAAGTTTCCCTGGGCCGCATCCGGGCGCGCCATCACGCTCGACCGTCCCGAGGGCCTTACCAAACTACTGATCGATCCCAAAACCGAGCGAGTGCTGGGCGTCGGCATCGTGGGACCGGGCGCGGGTGAACTGATCGCGGAAGGTGTGCTGGCGATCGAAATGTGCGCGCTCGCAGCCGACGTGGGTATGACGATTCACCCGCATCCCACGCTGTCCGAAACGATAATGGAGTCGGCAGAAGTATTTTACGGACAGGCCACGGACATCTACCGCCCAAAGAAGGCGTAGCGGCGACAGATTCCCCTGTGACCTCTGTGCTCCCTGTGGGTAAGAACTAAAAGCGTGAACCACAGGGATCACAGAGGTCACAGGGATGTAAGTTTGGAATTCTTCCGTGTCGTTAGCAGGCCAAGCCAATCGAGGACCCATCCCGGAGTTGCCTGATGAAGAAGTTCGCGCTCGTCGTCTTCCTCTTTTCCATCTTCGTAAGCCCGCTGCCGGGGCAGTCAGTCTCCAGTTTGCTGAAGGCGGGATCGCAGCCGCCCGAACCCGCGGTTGCACCGGCCGATCCGCTTGGCCGCGACACGCCTTCGGGAACTGTCATCGGCTTCCTGCAAGCGGCGCAGGCCGGCAGTTACAAGGGTGCCGCCGACTATCTGCAGATGAGCGCCGCCCACCGCCAGTCGCAGGGACCGGAACTGGCGAAAGCACTGAAGCAGTTGATGGACCGCGCTTTCGTCGGCAACACGCGCCGGATCAGCACGCGCCCGGAGGGCAGCCTCGACACTGGTGACACAGATACACAACTGATCGGCGTCTTTCCCAACGGAGAAGGCGACGTCCCGGTCACGCTCGTCCACGTCACGGACCCTGACGCGGGCAAGATCTGGCTGTTTTCTTCCGCGACTCTCAGCAAAGTTCCCGAACTGTACGAAGGCTTGCAGGCGCAGCAGATGGAAAGCAAACTGCCGCCGCCGCTGGTCAAACTCTTCCTCGGACTGCATCTCTGGCAATGGCTGGCGTTGCTGCTTGAAATCCCGATCGCGGCGGCTCTCGGCTGGGCAGTCGTGCTTTTCTTGGCGATCCCGCGCAGCCTCTGGCTCAAGTACAGGCGCAAGCCCAACCTCCAATCCTACAGCCAGGTGTCGGCTCCTCTCTTGCTCTTCATCGGCACGCTTGCCCATCGGGCGCTCACTGGGTATCTGGGGCTGCCCCTTCTGCCGCGCGTTTACTACTACCGGACCATCCGAGTGGCGTTGGCAATTGCGATCTTCTGGCTGCTGCTGCGGATCACTGCCATCGTGATGCAGCGCTTGCGAGGGCGTTCCATCGGCATCGGCCACACCGGCACTTTGATAGCTCTCGGGGAACGTCTGCTGAAGGTCGTGATCGTGGGCGCTGGGATCCTGGCGATTCTAAGCACGATTGGTTTCAACCTGACCACCGTGCTCGCCGGCCTCGGCATCGGCGGCCTGGCTATTGCCTTCGCCGCCCAGAAGACGCTGGAGAATTTATTCGGTGGCGTCTCAGTGCTGGCCGACGAAGTCCTGCGCGTTGGCGATACCTGCCGCTTTGGAGACCGCATCGGCACCATCGAGGACATCGGCCTGCGCTCCACGCGTGTCCGCACTAACGAGCGTACAGTGCTTGCGATTCCCAATGGCACCCTGGCCAACATGAATGTCGAGAACCTGACGCGGCGCGAAAAAATGCTTTTCAATCCCACTCTCGGCGTAAGGTATGAAACCTCGCCCGACCAGTTACGCTTTCTCCTCGCTGAAGTGCGGCGCATGATGTACGAGCACCCCAAGATCGAAACCGACACCGCACGCATACGCCTGGTTGGCTTCGACAACAGCGCCCTCAACCTGGAAATCTTCAGCTACGTGCTGACGTCCAGCTTCGCCGAATTCGCTGCCATTCAGGAAGACCTGCTGTTGCGCATCATGGAGGTCGTGAAAGAGTCGGGCAGCGATTTTGCTTTCCCGTCGCGCACGCTGTACATGGCCCAGGACGGGGGGCTGAACAAAGAAAGAACCGGGGCCGCCGAACAGCATGTCCAGCATTGGCGCGACCAGAGCCAGCTTCCCTTCCCCGACTTCGCGCCCGCCGACAAATCTGCCTTTCGCGGCTCGATCGTCTATCCAGAGCCGGAATCGGCGGTCGGAGAAAATCCCAAATAAGTGAGGGTCCTTGCCCCGAACGGAAGATTTAGTAAGGTAGGACGCTTACCAGCGTAACTTGCGGCATTGGCGCGCGGTTTCTAGCATTGAGAGCTATGGCCCATGCTTTGCTCTTGTCGCCGGACGATCAGGCGGTCAGCGCCATTACCGCCGTGCTCGAAGAAATGTCGGTGACCTGGGAGCGCCCGCTGGACGGACCGTCCGCCGCCAAGAAACTGAATTCCCAAAGCTTCGACCTGGTATTGGTGGATTGCGAGAACCTTCCCGCGGCTAAGCTGATCTTCGATGTATGCCGGCGATCCCAACTCGGCACCAATCCGGTTCCCATCGCCATTGTTGACGGTCGAGCTGGGCTGCCGACTGCATTTCGACTGGGCGCGGAGCTGATTCTCACCAAGCCGGTGGCCAAGGATCAAGCGCGGACGAGCATTCGCAGCGCCGTGGGCCGCGTCCGGAAAGACGATTCCGTGCGGACGGTCCACCCGTTTGAAGAAGCGCCCGCCCAACCAGCGCAAGCCACAATTCCTGAAACACACACACACGCGGCTGCCGCGGGAGCCACCTCGTCGCCAGCAAGTTCGGAAAGCACTCACGTCGCATCCGCTGCACCGATGACGGCCAACATGAGTTCTGCGACCGAAGACATCAGAGCGTCGGCGGCGGCCACCATGAAACGCTACCCCGATTCCTTCGATACCAAGCCTGCGGCGCCCAGTATTCCCGCGACCGAGATCTTCATGCCGGCGGCAAAATCCGTCCCGCCCAAGCCTTCGGACGACCCTGTGCTCGCGGACCTGGAGTCCGATTCGCCGACTCCGGTGTTCAGCTCCTACGCCGAGCCTGAGAAAAAGGGCCGAGGGTCGATCTGGGCATTGTTCCTGCTCATGTTGACTGGGGGCGGCCTGTATGCCGCATGGATGTATCAGCCCGGATTCCGGGAGTTCGCCCAACCTCAGATCGATCGAGCGATGGGGATGATTGGGAGCGCCGTCGGCCCGAAACAGACGCCTCGGCCTCGTCCAACGCCAGCGGCAGTGTCGACGGCACCGGCACAAGCTCCAGCCGCACAGCCTGCGCCCGATGCGGCGGCGCCAGCTTCCGACGCAGCGGAGACCCCAGCGACGACAAGCATTCCAAATCCAACTCCAGAATCAAACGATTCAACTGCGGATTCAACTACGCCAGCCGTGCCTCCAACGACGGCGGCGGCAAGCCCGGCCGACACTGCAAAACCGCAGAAGCACGAGTCCAATAAAATCGTAGTGGCCGCTCTTCCCTCGGCCTCCGACGCGGAATTGCCCGGCGAAAAAAATGCCGTAATTCTTTCTTCTCAAGGCGCCGAGAAACGTCTCCTTCGGCATCTGCCACCGGCCTATCCAGCGGAGGCCCGCAAGGCAGGCATTGAAGGGACGGTCGTCCTGAAAACTGTGGTGAGTGAAACGGGTGTGGTCGAGGGAGTACGTCTGGTGGAAGGGAATCCCTCGCTGGCAGCGGCCGCCATCAGTTCGGTCAAACAGTGGCGCTACCGCCCCTACGTCCGGGACGGCAAGGCGAAGCCTTTCCAAACTATCGTGCTGGTGGAATTTCAGCGGCCCTAAGCGAATCGTGGAACGATACCTCTAATTCTTCCGCAACGCGTCCAAAAAACATCTCGGCTTCTTGAACGCGTCATAGTAGAGACGCGGCCTGCCTTCGGCTTGCCTCGTCTCTACTCGGCATTCTTTGCGGCTCCGGCATGGCTTTCATAGGACTTCTATTACCCCCGTAACTTGCTGGTAATCCGGAGTGTACCTAGGATTTATGGGTATGAGTTACCAAGCGTTACTCTTCTGCCTGGACGAAAAACTGGCGCGGGTCGTCACGCAGGTCCTGAGCGAACTCGACTTCACGGTTGAGCCGGTCAACGAGCCCTTCGCTGCCGTAAAAAAACTAATGGCGCAGCGTTACGACGCGATCGTGGTCGACTGCGAGAACGAGCCCAACGCCACGCTTCTTTTCAAGAGCGCGCGAAACTCCGGCTCCAACCAGAATTCGCTGGCGCTCGCGTTGGTCGAGGGACAGGCCGGGGTCGCAAAGGCCTACCGCATCGGAGCCAACCTGGTACTCACCAAGCCGATCAATGTCGAGCAAGCGAAGGGAACGCTGCGCGTCGCGCGCGGTCTCTTGCGCAAGAATCAGGACGCTGCCAGTCCCACTCCCGCAACGGCCGCAAAGGTTGCGTCCACGCCCGCTGGCGCATCATTCAAGCCGGCGATTCAGAATGTGGAGGTTGCGCCCTCGCAGGAAATTTTCGACGTCCCTGAGTTAGAGACGGCGCTGCCGGCTATGGCTGCATCGGCAGCGGTGGAAAACAGTCCGGCGGCTGTTCCTGTTCCCGAAGCGAAAACCAAAGTTTTGGCAGAGGCGGTTACGTCCCGGAACACGCTCCCCGCTTCCTTGTTCGAAGCCGTACAACCCGCTGCCCCAGCGCCGTTCAAGAATTCAGCCGTCAGCCCCGCGAGTGCGACCGGGGCCGCATCAGCGCCAGCTCCCGCGCGGGAAATACACGCTCCCGCCGAGAGCAAGCCCGCGCTCGTGCCTTCCGTGGAACCCACGGAAGCCGTTGCCCCAACGCTCGCTGCCACCAGTCTCGGCAGCAGCCCCTCTTTCTCCGGACTCGACAATCAAGAGTCGGGGGATTCGGGTGGAAGCAAGAGAATGCTGATCGTCGCTGCCGTGGTCTTAGTTGCGGCGGCATTGGGCTACTTCGGTTGGACCAAGTTGAGCAAGACAAGTCCTCCGGCTCAGACCACCATCAGTGTGCCGCAACCCTCGCAACCTGCCGCTACCTCGGCTTCGTTACCCGCGAACGTCAAGCCCTCTGGAGCCGTATCTGCGCCCACGGTTTCCGTTGCCCAGCCGGTCGTTTCTCAGCCGTCCGCTCCGCTGAGCGGTAAGCCGTCCACCAGCGCCAGCACGCCGGCGCCGACACTTACGATCAGCGCGGACGCTCCGGTAGTAACAGCAACGAAGAACGCCGCCCCAACTGCCATTGTGGTGAAGGCGCCCGCCCCGTCAAAAAATCAGGCGCAGCGTGAAGACGCCGCACCGCAAGTTCCGAACCCGCTCGCCGTCGGGTCCACCAATGACAGCAAACTCAGCGGCCTGGTCGCTTCCGTACCCACCGCCCTGCCCACGGCCCCACTCACCATGGTGAAGATTTCTCAGGGCGTCTCGCAAGGACTCTTGATCAAGCGCGTCCAGCCGCGTTATCCGCAGAATGCCCTGTCGATGCGCATGCAAGGATCCGTACAGTTGGAGGCCACCATCAACAAGGAAGGCACCATTTCCAACCTGAAGGTGGTGAGCGGAGACCCCGTGCTGGCGCGCGCCGCCACCGACGCCGTCCGGCAGTGGCGCTACAAACCCTACTACCTGAATGGCGAGCCGGTAGAAATCGAGACGCAAGTTACGGTCAATTTCAGATTGCCAAACTAAGAATCCATCTCACCAAATAGTTTTGGGAAGGGCATGGCTTCGGCCGTGCCGCTCCCCGGCCCACTATCAGAGGGGCTTTACCCCTGGGGATGCCGCGTTTAATTGAGCTGCTCATCCGGCGGACGGCGTTTCGGACGCCCCGGGTGCGCGCTAATACTTCGGAATTTGTGATAGAGACTGTGCAGGTCTTCACTCAGCAGCCGCACTACCTGCATGCAGAAATCGCAGTGTTCGCGAAGGAATTCCACAAAACTCTCGCGCGGGATGAAGGCGACCGTGGTATGGTCTCCGGCCTCTGCCGTCACCCGGTAGGGCTCGCCAGACATACTCTCGCTCAGTCCCAGGATCGCTCCCGGACCGGCCGTCTCCAGTAACTGCGGACGGCTCTGCGCCGTCGGCAGCAGAACACGAACCTGCCCCGACTCGACTACAAACACTCCGCTCACCTCTGTGCCTTGTTCAAACAAGGTTTCGCCCTTGGGATAGATCCGAATCGATTTGATCCCGTGCAGAGCCTCCCAAAGGTCGGGGCTCAACTTCGGCGGTAAGGGCTGCGACGACAAACTCGGCACTCCTAGTTCCAGTCTAGATTGCTCCTTACCGGACCCCGCAAGCTGTGATTTACATCACAACGACTGGTGATAACTGGGTGGGAGGAACGCCGCGTGAAGCCAGGATCAGGGAGCAAACCCAGAGTAGAGACGCGGCTTGCCGCGTCTCGCGATGGCATCGGCATCGCTGTTGGGGGGAGGAGTCTCCTCCGCGAACGGAGACGAGGCAAGCCTCGCAAGCCTCATCTCTACCTTAGATTTTCGATGGGATAACGCTGCTTACTCGCGTTCCAGGATTTCGTCGATCGCGACCTTGCCGCCCTTTTCTACACTCACGACCTTGTGGACGGGCTTGAAGCCTGTCAACGTAATGTCGACCACGTAGTTGCCTGGTCCCAGCATGAACTCGGTCGGCGACATCCTGTCGAAGAGGCGTTGGTTGACCGCGATTTGCGCGCCCTTGGGCTGGGTCCGAATGCTCATTGACCCCATGCCAGCCGTGCTGTCGCCGCCGGCTCCGCCGAACATTTTCTTGAATTTGCCTACGCTTCGAATGTCATCGGCGTTGCCGAGCGCACGCAGCGCCGGCGCGAATTGAAAATTCTGCCCTGCCCCAAGGTCCGCGCTGGTCGTCTCATCCAGATACCCCTGCTTGCGCAGCACCAGCGTGTGCGCACCCTTTTCCACCGCTAACTGAAATGGCGTCACGTGGCCGGTGCTCTTCCCGTCGAGGATCACGTCCGCCCCTGCCGGCGTGCTGTTCACCACCATCAGCGCATTGATCGAAGTCAGGTGCAACGCAACCGCCGCTCTGCTCCCGGATGCAACGCTGACCGTCCGCGCTTCGCCGGTGTAGCCGGATTTGCTGACGGAAATGCTATGTTGTCCGGGACTCAATCCGCTCAAGCTGAACGGTGTCACCCAGCTCGGATCGCTCCCGCCGTCCAACTGAATCTGCGCGCCTGGCGGGTTGGAATCGATCTGTACCGATCCCGGAATAATGGCCACGGGTGCCGGCGCCGAATTCTTTTTCCGGCTGGCCGCGTTGTGCTTATCGAGTTGACGCACCGTCACTTCAGGCTCTACCTCGGCCGGTGGAGCCTCCGCTTGAATGGGCGCCGCAGCCGTTGCCGCAGCCGCATGCTGGCTGGCAGAGCCCTTGGTCGGACGTGGAGCGGACGTGGAATCGTCGTCTTCCGAGCGCACGTGGAAGAACACCAACACCGCGACAATCAGGATCAGGACCACCGCCCCCAGGATCGAGTACAGCATCAACTGGGGCGGAACGGTCTTGATCTCAGTCATGGCCCGGTCGGCCACTTCCCGCACCTGTATTTTCGGCTTGTCGTCTTTGCCTTTGTTGCGCAGCTGTGCCATCACAGACGGCTCCGCAACGTCCGGAACCGGCAAAGGTGGTGGCGGTGGCGCAAAGACCGGCTCTTTCATGGGCGGAAGTTCGTCCATGTCGGAGAAACTCTTGCCCCCCGAAGTTGCCGGAGCGGACGCGGGAGCCGACATCATCGGATCAAATATCTGGGGAGACTCCGTTTCCGTCTCCTGCTCCGGAGCGGAGGCGGCAGCCGCTGACATCACCGGACTCGGCGGAGCCGATACCGGCTTCGCAGCCGGCATGTCGATCATTCGTGAACCTGAATTAGGGGAAGCACCCGACTGCGATCCAGCCCCGGCTGCCGCAGCCACAGCGTGAACTGGCGCCGGCGCCGGTGCAGACACGCGCGCCGCAGGTTGCTGCGGACTCCAATCGTCAGACAGGTCGGACTCCGTCGATTTCGACGTCGTCGCAATAAATTTGCTGGCGGCCGCTGCCCGAGCCGCGGGAGCCACCGGCGCTTTCGCCGCCGGAGCTGGTTTCTTAGTGTCTGTCCCCGCCGCTTTCTTGCTGCTTTCCTTGCACTTCTCGAGGTCGTCCACCAGTTCGCGTCCCGTCTGATAACGCTGCTCGGGATCTTTGGCCAGCGCTTTCATGATCAGCGCGCTCACGCCGGGTTGAATCTTGGGGTTCAACGACGACGGGCTGGGCGGTGTTTCTTCCGCAATCTGCGTGGCCAGCGCAACCGGATCGGTCGCATCAAACGCCTTTCGATCCGTCACCATTTCGTACAGCACCGCGCCCCACGTAAACAGATTCGAGCGCACATCGATGCCGTCGCCGCGCACCTGCTCCGGCGACGCATACGGCAGCAATCGTCCCAGGCCGTTGCCCGACTCCGCGCTGATCAGACTCATGTTGGAGATGCCGTACCCCAGAATCTTGACCAGGCCGTCCCACTGCACCATGATCTTTGCGGGCTCCAGCGAATGATGCGTCACTCCCTTGGACCCGGCCACTTCCAGCCCCGCGCACACCTGGCGCGTGATATCGAGCAGGTCCCAGATCGAGAACCCTTCCTTGCGCGTCAGCATGGTCGCGATGCTGTTGCCTTGCACGTATTCCATCGCGGCGCAGAACTGGCCGTCGATTTCGCCCGCGCCGTAGAGCGCGGCGATATTTTGCGTGGTCAGGTCACGCGTGTTTTCGCCTTCGGCGATCAGCGTGTCCACAAACGCGGACGCGCGTTCCCCCAGCGGCTCCAGACTCTGCGTCTTGAGCACGACGGTCTGATTCGTTTCCGTGTCCGTGGCCTTATACAGCACAGCCGTATCGGACTTGGAAACCTCACTCTGAATTTCGAACCGGCCAAACATCATCGCCATTGCAGTCGCCTTCGCGGTGACAGCCGCTCTACTACTG
>JAYTFO010000147.1:0-13111 GCA_043734305.1 Acidobacteriota bacterium
TTTACGATCCCAAAAGGAAACCGCTTCAAGTCCTCCGAATCCTTCACGGTGCCCGAGATATTCCTTCAGTTTTGAAGTAGGCTTGAGCCCACTCCCATCTTGTGTTCTGACAATCAAATCACGCGGGCGATGGCTTTCGTACCCCGCATGGGGCAGCACCGAACGTGCCGTCCCCATGCGGGTTGACATAGCCTGTCGGCCGTTTGCCAGCTACCTTGCGATTAAACCGCTTGCAAACGCAGGCACGCCCGTCGCTTGCGTTAGCGGAGTCAGCGAGCCGTCCCAGGCAATCGAGAAGCCCTGGATGTTGCCGGTTCCGACTGTGAGGACGTACAGGTATCTGGCGTCGTTACTAATCGCGGCATCAAGAGGCTTGCTGCCCGTGCCGGTCGAAGCTGCGACTCCATCCGCGTTCAGTAGTTTCAACTGCCCGCCGAACCCGAGGCTGTAACCGGACACGTTGCCGCTACCTGTGTTCGTTGTGTACGCAAACCGGCCGTCGCTGGTCAGTACGACCCAGCACGGGGCAGTCTGTTTATCGGGCGCCGCATTGGTGATTGTCCGCAGCGGTTGACCAGGTGAAACAGTATAGGAAGTGACCGCGCCCGCGTTGGCCCCTCCGCCGAACGCGTCAGAAACGAACACCTCGTTGCGCTTGCCGAAGGCGAACCCGAACGGCGTCTGACCGGACGAAGGCGCCACGCTAGGGCCAATCGCTACGCCATCGTCATCTACCGAGAAGACATCAATATTGTTCGTCGCCTTTTCGGCAACGAGCAGAAGATTGCCGTCGTTGTTGAACCCGATTTGAGCTGGGCCAACCGCAGCCCCACTGAGAGGAAGTCCGCTGACAATCGGCGTAAGGCGGCCATTGGCGCTGACGGAGAAACCGGCAATCGTGTCACTGCCTCCGGCAGCCGCTCCATTGTTGAGGACGTACAAGATGCCACGGCTGACCGTCAGGCTGATGGGACGCTGGCCGCCCGAGGCTGTAACCCCGACCAGCCGAAGACCTTTTTCCTGAATTTTGAAAACGGAAACATTGTCGCTCCCTGCATTTACGGCAAACAGAAAGCTGTTGTTGGCATCGATCGCCAGCGCGCCCTGGTTCCCCAGACCTCCATCCGTACCGAGACCACCGGTCGAGACCATTCCCGCGGGAGAAATTTCGCCAGTCGCCGCGCGGCTGAATATCAATACTGCATTTCCGCTACTTGCGTTGTTGAGTGTGTAGATGGCTCCTGCGGCAGCAAACGCGCTCACGCTGCTGAATGCAATTGCAGCCAATGACAAGATGGCAATACCCAGTTTTAATTTCATTGTTTCGTCCTTTTGTGGTTGATTTGCTATGCTAACCGTAAGAATTGTGCAGGCCTCACGCCGGCATCGGCCGATGCTGACGTGAGTGCTCGCGGTGAACTGCTTCTGATGGATATGTCGCGACGAAACGGAGAATCCCCCTGTACTTTTTGAAACGTTCTTGGTTTTTAGGCATGCGTCTGTGCGAACTTGCCGCTCGGTGTCGCGCACCGCTGCTCGGAGTCCTCTTGTTGTCGGAGATGTACTCGGGCGCTGCGGCTCAGACCCGCTTCTACGGAGGCGTTCTCGCCGGCGTGGCAACTCTCTCCGGAGATGCGCGCTCGCAGCTCCAGCCGCCGGATTCATCCGCGTCTTCTCTCTATGATCCCAAGAACGGCCTGGCATTCAGCGCGTTCGTTGGCAGAGACCTCTCCGAATACGTCAGTCTGCAAGGCGACTACATCTGGAACCGGAACCAGCTGACACTCTCTTCGAGCGCCTTCTCCAACGGAACATTGACCGGGTACCAGGAGTTGCGGAGCAGTTCGCAGCATAGTGCGATTGCGGACGTGTTGATCTACTTCCGCTCCCGAGAAAGCAGATTTCGTCCCTACCTGTCGGTCGGCACGGGCCTGGTTCATTTCTCGAGCTCGGAAGAACGAATCGCACAAATAATCGGAATGCCGGCAATTCCTCCGCGCACATTCAGTTCTAACTTGATCGCGCTCCATGTGCCGGTTGGCATCGACGTAAGAGTGGGGAAGGGCTGGATGTTTCGCTATGCCTTCAGTGAAACACTGAGCAAGAACCCGATCAGCGATCGCCTTTCGCCGCCGGGCTTACACCGGCTGATGAATTTCCAGAGCCTCTTCGGAATCGTGCGACGCTTCTGATTCCGCTGTTTCTTATGCCTTCTTCAGGGCAACGTAAGGGCACCCGCTCCAGAAGATCGGCGGATTCTCGACAAGCTCAGCAAGCACGCGTGCGTGGCACACCCGGCAGATGTTAAGGGACTCCATGGTCTTGCCGGTGGGGGCGATCTGCACCAACTGTTCAAAAACGCAGAGTTCGCGCCCGTCGGCCTTGACCTTGGTCAGAGTCAGGAGCGGTCCGGCCGCCGCCTGGCGCAGTACGAGGGCAGAGTAGACTCGCGCTTTTAGCCGCGAGGGTGCGGCGCTCGCTTCTTCCGGCTCTGTGCTGTTAGCGATGAACTGCATAAGTTCGTCGTCGGGAATGTTGCTAGCCACGATGCCACCTCTGCCGAAATTCCGCTCTGGCGCGCGCCAGTAGCCTTTCGATTGCCTTCTCCGTTTTGTCCGTTTTGATCGCCATTTCGCGCGCCGATACCCGATCCCAGTACCGCCAGATCAGCGCCACCCGGTATTGCTCAGAAAGCTCTGACATTACCCGCCAAATGTTGTTGCGCGTTTGCTCCTGTTCCAGCAACTGGTCGAATTCCGGAAAGGACGCGAGAACGGCTGAATCTTCATCTACGCTTTCGATGGCTTCCGGCGTGCGCAGACGTGCACGATAGTGATCTTCCACCTTGTGACGGGCAATTCCCATGATCCAGGCTTGCAGAGGGCCGTCTCCGCGGTATTGGTCCAGCTTTTCCCACGAAGCGAGGAATACCTCCTGGACCAAATCATCCACCAGATCGTAGTGGGGAGCTAAACGCGAGCGAATGTAGGCATAGATCCGATCCGCATGGCGCTCAATAAATTCTCCCGTAGCCTTGCGGTCTCTGCGCAGAACGGCAGCAACCAGCCCGGCATCCTCCTCTTGTCTGACGATCGCCTCCGGCTGATCCGGTTGCTGGTTGCTTAGAGCGTTCAAACCATGGCCCTCATAGATAGAGTCGCACCCGCGACCATTTTCCCCCGGAAGAATGCGCCATCGTCCGGCTGTGTGAGAGTTGCAAGTTCTCCATTCCGGGGTCCGGCTTCCAGCGGGGGACGCCGTTAGCGATTTGCCCTAGCCTACAGTAGAATTCTGGTTAGTTTGCGCTGCCTGCTCACCGGCCCCCCTGAGCGCGCCGCCAAACTAGTGTTCTGATAGGCAAGTCACGCGGATCGCCGGAGTCTGTTCCGCGCCGCAACCGCCAACCATCAACCGCATCCAACGGAGGAACTCATGCCCACTGTCCCTTACATTCCGAAAGGCTACAACTCGATTACGCCGTACCTGGTCATCAAAGGCGCTGCCGAGGCCATTGAGTACTACAAGAAAGTTTTTGGTGCGACCGTAGTTGTCCGCATGGACGATCCCAGCGGGCGCGTTGGTCATGCCGAATTGAAGATCGGCGATTCGCACATCATGCTGGCCGATGAATTCCCCGAGATGAATCACCGAGGTCCGGCTGCCGACAGCAGTTCGCCGGTGAGCCTGCTGCTGTATGTCGAAGACGTGGATTCGATTGTGGAGCGAGCCGTCGCGGCCGGTGCGAAGATTCTCAAGCCGGTGCAGGATCAGTTTTATGGCGATCGCTCTGGATTCATTCAGGATCCGTTCGGCCATCTCTGGAGCGTGGCAACTCACATCGAAGACGTGTCGGGCGAGGAAATGAACGAGCGGATGAAGAAGGCGGGGTGACGGCTCTTAGCTTTTAGCTCTTAGCCGTTAGCTCAAGCAAAAGCGGGTTGGCTAAGAGCTAAGAGCTAAGAGCTAAGAGCTAAAAGCTGACCACGCTCACCGCCTGCTACAATTTTCCCAACATCGCTGTACTAGAAAGGACTCCCCAATGCTCTCCGCTGGCAATCCCTTCCCGAATTTCTCTCTTCCCAACCAGGACGGCAAGGTCACCACACTCGGCGATTACGCTGGGCATTGGCTGGTGGTCTATTTCTATCCGAAAGACGACACGCCGGGCTGTACCGCGCAGGGCAAGGCGTTCACGGCGTCCAGAGTGGAGTTCGACGCGGCTGGAATCAAGATTGTTGGCGTGAGTGCCGACGATGCGGCTTCGCATAAAAACTTCTGCACCAAGTTTGCTTTCACGATCGATCTACTCGCCGACACGGATGCCGGTCTGATGAAGACGCTTGGCTTGGGACAGTCGGAATGGAAGGGAATGAAATTCTGGGAGCGCACCACTTTCGTGGTCGATCCCAAAGGCGTGACCCGCAAGGTGTACGAGAAAGTTAACCCTGATGGTCACGAGCGAGTATTGCTCGACGACATCAGGAACCTGAAAGAAAAAGCAGCCTAGCCTGTGACCCCTGTGTCCTCCTGTGGTGAAGAGAAAAGCTTTTACCACAGAGGACGCAGGGGTCACAGAGAAATTCGAAACCGGCGCAGAACTTATTCCGCAAGCGGCGTCTCTACGACGGATTGATTGCCGGGACAGCAGCCTTGCCCGGAAATCTCAAGGCTCCGGATACGCCTTCCAACATCAGCGCGGGTGCAATCCGCATCAGGCGCGTCCGCAGTCCGCGATATCCCTGGATGCCCGCAAACAAATCGCTCATCAAATCGCGAATGCTGGTGCTCTGCTGAGTGAGCGAGATCATCCGTTCCAGTACACTCTCTCCCAAAATCTGTCCGGTGTAAAAGCGTTGTGAGACGCGCGCCGCCAACTTCAGTTCGGAAACAATTTCTTCTTCCAATTGTGTTTGATATCGGGCGGGGTCTCCGGCCAGCAGGGCCTCCGCGCACAGTTCGGCGGAGCGCAGTGCGTAGTACAAGCCTTCGCCGGTGATGGGATCGACCAAGCCGGCGCTGTCGCCGATCATCATCCAGCCTTCGCCGCAGACTTTCATCTGGTCCAATGTTTGCGAGCGAAATGCGGGCAGGATGTGCGAATAGAAGCTGGCGCCCTCCAGATGGAATCCATTCTCGCCGAGCCACTGTTCAAGTTGACGGCGCAAGTTGGCGGTCGAAGTCTCGCCCATCTTGGCCGCGATGCCTGCCGACAGAGGACCGGGGCGAGGGAATACCCAGATGTAGCCGCTGATCTCCTTCAGGAACTGAATCTGCACCAGCGTGCTTTCGCCGGGGATGAAGTAGCCGGCCGTGACCATCAGGTCGTCGGACGAGATCGCCGGCACAAGCTGGCTGCGAAAAGGATTACGCGCGCCCGCGGCCAGCACCAGGGAGTGTGCGCGGTATGCAGCCGTGGGGGTAATGAGATGCCAGTCTCCCCCGCCGCCGGAGATTCTGGTGACGCGCTCTTTGTGTATTTCGACTCCCGCTTGCCGGGCGCGTTCCAGCATCAATCCATTGAGCGCAACACGAGAGAAGATCGCCAAGGGATGACGCAGCTCAAAGCGCACACGGCGGCCCGCCGGACTTACCAGTTCGCAATCATGAATGAATTTGGATTCGGACGGGGCCTCACCAAGAAAGGGATATTGAGTAAGCGCTTTGTGGGTGAGTCCGCCGCCGCAAGGTTTTTCCCAAGCGAGTTTCTCATCGAAGAGAAGGACTTTTCTTCCGCCGGTGGCGACCAACTCCGCGGCCAGAGCACCGGCGGGTCCGCCTCCAACAATGGCGATGGGAAGTTGCTCGTTCATTCCGGCACAACGATGAGATTGCGAGTCAACGTCAATCGGGTCGACGGAACTGTCCCTGAGTCGGAACTGGCCTGAAACTCCCGGCACGCTTTCGCCGCCGCGCTACTGCGGAAGCGAGTTCCTCATCAGGCCCTCGTAAATAAACATTCCGGTAATGACGAGGATCATTAATCCCGAGACCGCGCCCAGGATTTTGATCATGGGTGTGATCTTGTTTACTTTAGCGAGGATTTCGACTTGGTCTTTTTCCATTTGCGATTCTGTTTCGCTGAGGAAAATCGAATCGTCCTCGTGCATGGTGAGAGTGCTCTTGTAGATCATCAGGACGATGAGAATCGTTGTTAGAACACCCCACGCGATGAGCAGTCCGACCATCGGAGTCATACGCCACCTCAGACCTTAGATGGAGCCGGTATCCGAATCTGCCTTTGTCGCCGCGCCAAGCTCAGTGCCGCCCCGGAGCGTCGTGGATTCGGGAAAGGCTCCTACTGCCCAGCATTATAGACCCCTTTGGCAAGTATGGTGCGTCTTTAAGGCCGTATTGCGCATCGAATCAGCAGGTGCCGGGCCAGTGACCTCTGTTCAAAAGTCCTTGCCGGTCAGGCAGCGCAGTTTGCTATAATTAGCTTTTCAAAGGAGATATCCCAGATGGCAACCACCACCGTACCCGAGGTCAATCACGATCATGAGGTTAAGCCCAAGACCGCGCCGGTTACCCTGACGCCCAGTGCCATTTCCAAAGTAAAGGAAATCATGGCCTCGCAGACCCCGGTTCCATCGGGATTGCGGCTGTCTGTGCAAGGCGGAGGCTGCTCTGGATTCCAATACTCCATGGCCTTTGAAAATGGCGCGGGCATGATGGACAAGGTCTTCGAAATGGATGGCCTGAAGCTGTTTGTGGACGCCACCTCGCTGATGTATCTGTCAGGCGCCAACGTGGACTACGTGGAAGGCCTGGAAGGTGCTGGCTTCAAGTTTGAGAACCCGAACGTCAAGAGCACCTGCGGTTGCGGATCGTCGTTCCAGGCGTAAGGCCTCTGCGGACGCATTACCGTCAATCACTGAGAACAAGATTCAAAAGCCCTGCTTCCGAGCAGGGTTTTTTGCGTGCGCTAGTGTCGATCTGTTTGTTCTACTGCTCATCCGGAGGTTGTGGCTGCTGGGTTGGCGGGCCTGCAGGTTGCGGAGTGTTCCCCGGCTGGCCGGGCATTCCCTGGGGCGGCCCGTTCTGATTCATGCCGCCCATGCCCCCTGTCGAATTCGGTTGCAAAGGCCCTTTCAGAAGGCCGCCTCGGTCGGAGTTGGGGTCGTAGATGAATACCCAGTCGTTGTAATGATTCTTCTTGTTGAATTCACGGATAGACTTCGCCTTGCTGGTGCTGGCGACGCCAAGAATTGGCCCACCGCCGAAAACCTGCCCGCCTGGAGCAGGAGTCGAGTCGGAAGACGAGGCAGCCGACTTCGCGTCGACTTGCGTATCGGCATTTCCCGAACCGCCGCCCGCCGTATTCGGTGTGCCTGAGCTTTGTTGACCGGGGAGTCCGGTTACTTGCGGGGCATTCGCGTCGTCCGGACCACTTTGCCGCACGCCTCCTCCTTGCGCCGCCACAAATGGCTGCACTCCTCCTGGATTTATCCCCGCCACCGGCGGTTGGCCGAGGCCCGGGACTCGGCCGGCGCCTCCCATCCCCAGCATGTTCAAACTGGGGTCGCCCACACGCACTAGTTTGAAATCCTTTTCGCCCTTGTCACCCTTGAGCAGAGGATCCTTGTAGCGTTTGCGCAAGAAACGCATCTGGTTCGTGTTTTCCAGTTCTTCAATACGCGACGGATAGCGTCCAAACTTCTTGTAGTACTTCTTGATGGCACGCATGTACTCGGTGCCGCGGTGCATCATTTCTTCTTCGCGGTCGCGCTGGATCTGGTGAACAATTTCCGGCAACACAGCCAGCGCCGCCATCGTAATCAGCGCCATAAACAGCATTAGCGTGATGAGGATGTAACCGCGAGAGGGATTTTGCAATTTTGTAATTTTGTAATTTTGTAATTTGTCACTGCGATATCGCATGGCCATTTCCCGCCGTCTCTTAAATTACCAAATTAACCGATTACAAAATTACCAATCAGCCTTGCGTGAGCGGAATGCTCTGCTTGTTGTTGTTGAGCACGTCTTCGATGTCCACGGATGCGGGCGAGATGTGCAGGACGCGGTATCGGCGGTTCACAATGTCGCCTTCGGAGGCGATGAAGATGTCTTCGCCCTGCGACAGGAAAATCTTCTTTGGTTCTCCAGGCCTGCTCGCGAAACCAAAAAACTTCAGGTTGATGGGCGGTGGGGGTGGGATCACCGGCGTAGGTGGCGGTTCGGCTTTCTTCGGCCGGTGGTCCGTGGTTCCGTTGTCCACCGGGACGGACCCAGCCACAAAGATGTTCCGCGCGTTGCCCGCATACTTGATCTGTTCGTTCTGGTGCAGCAGGTCAAGATCGAGTGTAGGATCGAGGCGAGGCTCGGTCGCCGTCACGAACTTTCCAGACGCCGTGCGTCGCAGAGCCGGCTTGGCTGGGTTCACGGACGCGATCTGCGGCACCGCGATCTGCGGCGGCGCCGACGAGAACAGAAGCCAGCGGGAAGTCGTGATGAGGCCAATTACGCCCAGCACGACCAGCGCGATGACTTCTTTCCGGTTTTTAGTTCCCAGTTCCAATTTACGCACCTGAACGCAAATAACTGTGCATCTTAACGTCGAGCTTGACGGTCCCGGTAGTTTCGCCGGCCAGGCCGATGCTGTCCACGGTAAAGAACTGCTTCGACCGTTCGAGAGCATTGATGAAGTGAATCAGTTGCAGGTAGTCGCCGGAAAAATTCCCTTCGATCTCCGTCGGGATAATCCCCGCGCCGGTTGCGTCCTCTTGCTTGTACTTAGCCTGCAAGATCCGAACCCGATTTTCATTGGCCAGTTTCCCCAGTTCCGCGGCAAGATCGGAATCGAGCGGTGCAAAACGATCCTTATAGAACTGGCCGATTTGACCTTTCGCCACCACAATCTTCTTGTCCACGCCGCGCAGCGGCTCCACTTCGCGAGTTTTTTTCTGCAACTCCGCGGAGAGTTCACTCATGCTAATCTGTCGCGATTCCGCCGACCCCACCAACGGTGAAAACAGAACTCCTACCGCAATCAGGTCAGCCACTACCATGGCCGCGATCGCGATTTGCAGTTTTCGGCGGGAACCTTGTAGCTCCGGCATTACTTTCCGCTCCTGTTGGATGTGTCGGGGACGTACACCGCCACAATCGTAGCCGCGACACCAACACCGTTTTCGGAGGATCCTTCCTGCACCAACTGCGCCCCCTGGAAATGTTTCGACCCTTCCATGCGATGGACCAACTCCACGGCTCCGGCGCGATTGTCGGCCGCAACTTTCATTTCCAGTTCCAGCTGATTCTGGTCGTTGAGCTCCGGCTTCAGTGAAACCACGTGGAGACTGTTGGGCATCACTCGCTCCAGGTCTTCAAACACGCGCGTCCACGAGAAGGCCTTGCGCTGGATCAATCCATTCAAGAATTGCGACTGATCCCGGGTGCTGCGGTTGCTATCTTTTTCGAGAAACGCCTGCGCCTCGGATCGCTCGCGGTCCAAGTTCGCAATTTGTTGTTCCAGCTGCCGGATGGTCTGCCGGTCTCTTCCCGCTTTCACCCAGCCGTGTACCGCCAGAGTGAGGAGAACCAGCGTCACGACCGCCAGCGCGCCGACTCCAATCCCCCAACGAGCCCAGAATTCACGGGCATCTTCGTAGGGCCGAGTCGCGAGATTGATGTCAAGACGCATGATTGAGGATCGAAACTAAGCGATCAATGCTCCTACCACGCCGGCCATCCGCCAGCGCGGTACCGATCCGGTTACGGCTCCAATCTGTGAAGCGGCGACTAGTTCCGCGACGGTCGCTCCCGTTTGTGCTTTGAGCGCGGGCGCGGCTCCAACCGTTTCGGGCAAGCCCGCAACGTAGATCCGGTCAATGTTCAGGTTGTAAGTGTCCTGGAAAAAGACTACCGAAGGGTAAACTTCTTCCGCCAACTGCTCGCCGCTGATGGTGATCCCGCGGACATTTTCCAAAGTACGAAACAGCAGCACTTGTTCCTGATCGAGAATCGCAATGCCAATCGAACGCGCATCGACTTTGACCACCAAAGTAGGCTTCTCGGCGTCTGCCGCGCCCAGAGCCGCCAGCATCGAGGGCATCACGACGCCGGGGTTGTAGCCGGCATCGCGGAACGCGGATTCGTATTCTTGCAAAACACTATTCAGCACCACGGCCGCAATCGCCCGCAAACCGGTGCCCCCCGTCTGTGCGTGATAGGAGACGCGGGCGTCGTCCAGATTGAAAGGCAGAGATTTCTTCAGGCGGAAGCGAACCACCGCTTCGGCCTCTTCGGGTTTCGCCGGGAGCGTCTCGAAATCCAGCAGCACCACGCGCACGGCGGTGTCGGGAAGAATGGCAATCACGTCGCGCGAACGTCCGCTCACGCCGCCCAGTGCGCTCTCGATCGCTTGTCGAATGGCAGTGCCGTCACGCAGATTGGGTTCGATCAAGTCGGGCACCACGGTTCCAGGAGCCAATTCCTGCGCCGAACACATCTCCACCATGCGGCCGGCATCGGCGGATCGTCCAGCCAGAACGCGGTCGGCGGCGATCTCACAAGCCAGCGGCGGTCGAGCGCCGAATTTGGTTGAGCCTGTCGTCATAAAGAAAGGTTAGAGGTCAGAGATCAGATTGAAGAGGTGAAACCCATTGGGATCACGGTCTTCTACCTCTGCAATCTGACCTCTCACCTCTGCCCTTACCGGAACGTCTCGATGAACGTTACCTTGTTGATCTCCTTGAGCGTCGTCAGCCCGGCGCGCACCTTGTCGAGCGCGGATTCGCGCAGGAACCTCATGCCTTCATCGCGAGCGCCGCGCCGAATTTCCGAGGTCGGCTTCTTCGCAAGAATCATCTCGCGAATCCGATCCGTCAAATCCAGAAGTTCATGGATCGCAGTACGGCCCTTGAACCCGGTGCCCGCGCACTCGATGCAGCCTTGCCCCTCATAAAGCGGAACCTGTCCCCATTGCTGCGGATCGAGTCCGCTGGCTTCCAGCACGTCGGTCGGGTAATGCACGGCGGTGCGGCAGGAATCGCAGATCAGACGCACCAACCGTTGCGCAAGAATGCAGTTCAATGCCGACACGAAGTTGTAAGGCTCCACGCCCATGTTCAGGAATCGGCCGAGTACGTCCACCACGTTGTTAGCGTGGACGGTGGTGAAGACGAGGTGTCCGGTTAGCGCCGACTGGATGGCGATCTGCGCGGTTTCATTGTCGCGGATTTCGCCCACCATGATCTTGTCGGGATCATGACGCAGAATCGACCGCAAGCCGCGCGCAAACGTTAAGCCCTTCTTTTCGTTGACCGGAATCTGTGTGATTCCGCGCAGCTGATATTCCACCGGGTCTTCAATGGTGATGATCTTGTCTTCGTCGTTCTTGATTTCATTGACCGCGGCATAGAGCGTCGTCGTTTTACCGCTGCCGGTCGGTCCCGTGACCAGCACCATGCCGTAGGGTTCCTTGATGTAGCGGCGGAAGCGGCGCAGATCGAGTTCGTCGAAGCCCACCACATCGAGTGTGAGCTTCTTGAATTTTTCACTCATCGACTCTTTGTCGAGCACGCGAAGCACGGCATCTTCGCCGTGGATCGAAGGCATGATCGAAACGCGGAAGTCGATGGCGCGCCCGTTGTACTTCACGCGGAAGCGGCCGTCCTGCGGTACGCGGCGTTCGGAAATATCAAGCTCGCTCATGACCTTGATACGGGAAATGATGGTCGAGTGGTGCTCTTTGCTGATTGGCGGCATGGCATGCGTGAGCACGCCGTCGATACGGAACTTGATGACCACCGAGTCGTCACGCGTCTCGATGTGGATGTCACTGGCGCGCCGCTGGAGCGCGGTAAAGATCGTGGTATCGACCAGGCGGATGATCGGGCTCATGTCGCCCGTCGCCGTGCTCAGCTTGTCGATCGAGATGGTTTCGTCGTTGCCCGCTTCGTCTTCGCGGATCACGTCCAGCGTAAAGCCTTCGCTGGCATCTTCCAGCACTCGCTTGGACTGTTCCGTCTTCTGCAGGATGTCCGAAATTTGTTTGAGTGTCGAAACCTTGGTGACGATCCTCTTGCCCAGCAGCAGGCTGATCTCATCGATCATCATCAACTGGCTGGGATCGGCGATGGCAATGGCGAGGCGGCCGTCGGGGGTCTCTTCGAGAGGGACGAACTTGTAGCGGAACATCAAGTGCACCGGGATCTTCTCGAACAGATCGTGATGCAACTGGAAGTCGCTCAGATCGATGAATTCGCAGCGGTACCGGCGGGCAATATCGCGTGCCCGTTCCAGTTCATCTGGGGCAGTTGCCGCCGGTTCGGGCGTAAGCCGTCCACCGTTCGCGCCACCGTTCACCACGGCTGTTTTCTTTTCGGCCATTCTTATTACCAGTGTACTTCCAAATTCGCCGGTCCAGCCCTTAGTGAATGCTGGACCCAAGCGTAAAGATCGGCAGATAGAGGGAAATCAGTATCCCTCCGACCACGACTGCCATCACGATTAGAATCAACGGCTCAATCAACGCCATGGCCGCGCCCAAAGCCGTCTGGACGTCTTCCTCGTAAAACTCGGCCACCGAACTCAACATCGCCGGTAGAGCGCCCGTGGATTCGCCGACCTCGAGCATTTCCACGGCCAGGTCGGGAAAGATTTTTTCTGTTTCCAGACTCTTGGCCAGGCTCTGACCTTCTTTGACTCTCTCCGTGGCGTTCAGGATTCCATTCAACATCTGCCGGCTGCTCATCGACGCTCCAGCAGTTTCCATGGCCGGAACCAGCGGGAGTCCGCCTTGCAACAACGTGGATAGAATGCGCGAGAAATTTGCGACCTGATATTTCAGCCGGATCTCGCCCAGCAAAGGGAGCGCTAACAGCATTTTGTCGACGCGCTCGGCCCCGCGATCACTCTGCTTCCACCGCCAAAACAAGGGAATGCCAATAATCAGAGCCAGCGCGACCGCCCAGGCGTACTTCTGGGCATTCAAGCCCACCGCCAGCATGAACACAGTAATCGCCGGCAAGGTTGCTCCCAGATTGTTGAACAGGTCGGCAAACTTGGGTATGACGAAAGTGACCAGGAAGATCATCATCACTGTAATCACTGAAATCAGGAGCACCGGATACACCAGCGAGACCGCCAGCTTCTTCTTGAAAGTCTGCGCCAG
>JAYTFO010000148.1:0-10601 GCA_043734305.1 Acidobacteriota bacterium
TTCGGCTCCTTTCTCCCGAGCCTTTGGTTGGTTTGCACCCCCAAAGTCTACTCGGAGCTTGGAGCCAACATTGTTATGGAATCAATTGCACGCATTGACTCAAATTCTTCCCGCTTCCAGTGGACACGGCCACCCCCCGTTTGCCCGCTGTCCCCACCGTCATTTATACTTACGGTTTGCCTTTAGGCAGTTGATTCAATCAGGGAGCAAGGATTTTCATGCCGAAACGTACATTTCAACCCAACCGGCGGAAGCGCGTTAAAGTACACGGGTTCCGCACCCGTATGAAGACCAAGAGCGGAGCCGCAGTGTTGTCGCGTCGCCGGGCCAAGGGACGCAAGCGCGTCGCCGTGAAGGCGGGTTTCCGCGAGTAGTCTTCCCCGTAGCACGGGCCGCAAGCCCGTTATTTGTGCAGGATTATGAGTTAGTGAGCAGCGACGCTCCGAACCGGAGTGGAGACCAACGTGTCGAGCCAGCCGCGGCCCGCGAGGGGGCAACCTTCCCACGCACGGCCCGGCTGCTGAAACACGCCGACTTCGAACGCGTCTACAAACAGGGTCGCCGTCATTTCTCCTCCCACATGACCGTCTTTTATCTGCGGCAGGCGGAGGGCAATGGCAATGCCCGCACCGGATTCACCGTCGGACGCGTACTCGGAGGCGCCGTCCAGCGCAATCGCATCAAACGGCGCTTGCGCAACGCGGTCCGGCAACGGCGTTCGATTCTCCAGAGCCCGGTCGACGTGGTTATCAATCCGAAGAAATCGGTACTCAAAGTCGAGTTTCCGATCTTGCTCGAGGAAATCACCCGAGCCTTCGAAGTGATTGCCAAGAAACTGGCCGAGAACCAGTCGGCCGAAAAAAAGAAGACGGCGGAGAACTAGAGAACTCCAGCCGCGCAGCGGCGGAATAGGAAAACCCGGCACGTTAGTGCCGGGTAGGTGAAAGTGAGAGTTCGAGTCCCTTAAGGACGGCACCGCGACTACGACACAGGCTGCGGTAGGACGATTCTCACGCACACTCTGAAGCCCTGAGGGAGTTGTTGGTTTGCAACTTGGCTTCGAAATGGCTTCTGCAAATATGAAGACCCTGGCACTCTGGACATTGCGGACGTACAAGCGCTGGATCTCACCACTCCTGCCGCCCTCGTGCCGATACGTCCCGACCTGCTCCGAGTACGCGATCGAAGCGGTCGACCGCTACGGAGTCCTGCGCGGCGGATTCATGGCGATAGCGCGATTATTGCGCTGCCACCCATTCGTAAAAGGCGGATATGATCCAGTACCCGATGACTGTTGCGACACTCATCATGAGCGAAGTGCTGTGCTAACGACGAACGACGAACGACGAGCGACCATTTGACCGAATTTCAAAATCCTCAGCAAGAACCCGGAACCGAACGCAGACTGCTGATCGTCTTCGCGCTGACCTTCCTGGTCATCATGCTGTTCCAGCCCCTGCTAAAGAAGTACGGGCCGCAACCACCCGAGCCCAAGCCTGAAACCTCCCAGCCGCAGATTGCGCAGACTCAGTCCCAACCACCAGCAGGATCGGTAGCGGCTGCGTCCACCAGTCCCAAGGGAGCTGCCGCGGCAGTGCCCACCAAGCATGCTTCCGACGAATCCGAAACCATCATCGAGAACGACCGCTATCGCATCGTCTTCACCAATCGCGGCGGCCAGGTTAAATCCTGGGTTCTGAAAAATTACAAAGACAAACCCGACGGGAATCCGCTCGAACTCGTCAACCGAACGGCCGCGGACAAATACGGCTACCCACTTTCCCTGTGGCTCTACGACGAGAGCCTGCGCAACAAAGTGAACTTGGCGCTGTATGTCGCCACCAGCACCAGTTCCCAAGCCCCCGCCCAAGTCACCTTCGAATATTCCGACGGCGACATCTCCGTCCATAAAACTTTCAAATTCGACCACAGCTACGTCGTCGAAGTGCAAACCTCCGTGGAACAAAAGGGCGTCGTAGTCCCGGCGTTCCCGATGTGGCCAGCGGCCTTCGGAGATCAAACCACCGGCCCCGCCTACGCCGCCAGTCAAATGGCGTTTCAGTACAACGGCAAAGTTGAACGACTCTCGACCGGTTGGTCGCTGCTTCCGTCTATCAAGATCGTAGGCGGCGGCACCATCCCCGGACCATTTCACTGGGCCGCCGTTTCCGACCAGTACTTCGCCGCCGTCTTCCTGCCGCAGGATCCGCAGAACACCGCGCTGGTCACGCTGCGCAACCCGCTCGAGATTCCCCACAATCCATCTGACCCCACCAACAAGCAGATGGACAAGATCGATGTCTTCGGCGCAGCGGTTGGCAGCCTCAAGGGCGCAACCTCCGCCCGCCTCTACGTCGGCCCGAAAGCGCTGGAGGCCCTCGAACAAGTCCCCGCGCCCGGGATCACCGGCGCAGAACCAGACTTGCGCGCCATCGTCGATTTCGGCTGGCTCGGTTTAATCGCGCGCCCTCTCTTCCTGTGGCTGAAGTGGACGCACGACCACGTCGTCGGCAACTGGGGATGGGCGATCGTCCTGCAAACGCTCATCATCAACCTGACTCTGCTGCCGCTCCGCATCTCGCAGATGAAGTCCATGCTGAAGATGCAGCGCATTGCGCCGCAGATCAAAGCGATCCAGGAAAAATACAAAAAATACAGCCTGCGCGATCCTCGCAAAGCGGAAATGAACACGGAAGTCGGCGCGCTCTATAAGAAAGAAGGCGTCAACCCAGCCGGTGGATGTCTGCCTCTGCTCATCCAGATGCCTTTCCTGTTCGCCTACTACCGCATGCTGGGAGTGGCCATCGACCTTCGCCACGCGAACTGGGCCTGGGTCCACGATCTCTCCGCGCCCGACCCGTGGCACATTCTTCCCATCGCGATTGTGGTCACCATGTTCTTCATGCAGCGCATGACGCCGCAAGCCGGCATGGACCCCGCGCAACAAAAAATGATGAACTTCTTCATGCCCGTGATGCTGGGCTACGTCAGTTTGAATCTGGCCGCCGGCCTTTGCCTGTACTGGTCCATAGGCAACCTGATCAGCCTGGTGCAACAGTCGGTCATGAACCGCACCGCACTCGGCCGTGAAATGCGCGAAATGATGGAGAAACGCGCGAGAAAGAAAGATAAATAAGCTGGCGGCTCACAGCTCGCAGCCATCAGGGATCGGAATACCACCCGACCCTGCTTTCCTGAGAGCTGAAAGCTGAGAGCTGAGAGCTAACTTATGCCCATTGCCGACAAAGTCGCCGCTGCAAAAAAAATTGGGGAATTCCTCCAGGCCGTGATCACTCACGGCGGATTCAAACTTAAATACCGCATCACCGTCGATCCTCCGATTGCCGAACAGCGTGAGTGGGAGCATCCCGAAATTCTGGTCGAGTTCGCCGGACCGGACTCCGCCCTGCTCCTGGAACGCGGTGGTGAGTTGCTTCGTTCCTTCGAACTGCTGGGAACGGAAATCCTTCGCCTGCAAGGCAACGAGCACGAAAAAATCTGGTTCGACTGCAAAAATTTCCGCTCGCTGCGCATCGAGGAACTCCAGATGGCCGCTCGCGCCGCCGCGGAAAAAGTCCGGCGCACCGGAGAGCCCTATCGCTTTGCGCCGATGTCGTCGCGCGAGCGTCGCATGGTCCATCTCGCCCTGCGCGAGGAAAAAGATTTGCGCACCGAAAGCGATGGCGAAGGCGGAAGACGCTCCGTAGTCGTCTATCCCGGAGACCACAAGTCGCCGGCAAGACCGGAGCGCCGCCACGTTACATAGCAACACCGTCCGATATCAGAAAAGTTTTTGGGTGGCGCAGCGGTTCACCGCTGCGATTCCAGCTTTGTTTTGAGTCCGGCTTCAGCTGCCGAGGGAGTGCCGGATGAGCCGCCCTGAGACCAAACCCCAGCGGCTGAAAGCCGCATTGCAGAGAAGCGATTGACCGCAGCGGTGAACCGCTGCGCCCCCCAAAATCAAAGAAACAACCACGTTACGTAACCAGGTTGCACCCTTTACGCGGCAGTTATTTTCTCGACACTTGACAGCGCGAAAAATTAGCGTTCCCATGTAGCACTCACGTGCAAAATATGTTCGGGCGTCACCGACGCGGTAAATTTTTTTATGCTAGTATGCCGTTCGTCTCCGTTGTAAATTTCGCCAAGGCAACCAGCCCCTGCGAAAGCGAACGCTGTTCTGCGGTACAGAAGAATTCATAAATTAAAGATTTCGGATTTCACCCGGGCGCGCCCTCACCGGCGTCCCACGTTTTTCTAAAAAAAATGTCTGTTTCCGGTTCCACTCTTATTCCGAATCCGTGGGTGCGCATCCTCGATGCGCTCGAAAAAAAGGTCAATCGCCATTCCTACGACACATGGTTGAAGCCGACCCGCTACAGTCACGCCAGCAACGGAGTGTTGTTCGTCCGTGTCCCCACTGCTGAGTTCCGCCACGTCGGAGACAAGTACGCCGACCTTATCCAGGAAGCCATCGACAACCTCGGCCTGGGTTACGAAGACGTAAAGTTCGTCACCGCCGAGGATGATCCCTCGAACACGCCCATCCGGCATAACGGCGGCCTGTCGATGTCTGGGTCAGGGTCAGGGTCGCACCAGCAGTCCGCGCCCGTCTCGTTCCAGGCTCAGTCCCGCTTTGACTGGGACAGTGCCGCCCAACTCAACCCGCGCTACACCTTCGACGCCTTCGTGATCGGCAGCGGCAACCAGTTCGCCCATGCTGCGTGCCAGGCCGTCGCTGAGCGCCCGTCCAAGGCCTACAACCCGCTCTTCCTTTACGGCGGCGTCGGCATGGGTAAGACCCATCTGATGCAGGCCATCGGTCACGAAGTAAAAATGCGCACGCCGCAGGCGGCCATCTGCTACGTCTCCAGCGAGAAGTTCACCAACGAGATGATCAACTCGCTGCGCGATGACAAGATGACCAGCTTCCGCGACAAGTTTCGTAACGTGGACGTCCTGCTCATCGACGACATCCAGTTCCTCGCGCAGAAGGAACGCACGCAGGAAGAATTTTTCCATACCTTCAACGCCCTGCATGAATCCATGAAGCAGATCGTGATCGCCAGCGACCGTCCGCCCAAAGAACTGGCCGAAGTTGAAGACCGCCTGCGCAGCCGCTTCGAGTGGGGCCTGATCGCTGACATCCAGCCTCCCGACCTGGAAACAAAAGTTGCGATCCTTCAGAAAAAAGCCGAGCAGGAAAAAGTCACCCTGCCGACCGACGTAGCTCTCTTCATCGCGTCCAACATTCGCTCGAACGTCCGCGAGCTGGAAGGCGCTCTGATCCGCCTGGTAGCGCACTCGTCCCTGATCGGCGCCGAGATCACTCTGCCCTACACCCAGCAGGTGCTCAAGAATTTCATTGATTCGCAAGCTCGTAGAGTGACCATTGAGTCCATCCAGAAAGCCGTAGCCGAACAGTTTGGCCTCCGCCTGGTGGAGATCAAGGCAAAAAACAATTCGCGCTCCATCGTCTACCCACGGCAGATTGCCATGTACTTGTCCAAGCACCTGACCGAAGCTTCGCTGCCCGAAATCGGGCGGCAGTTTGGCGGCAAGCATCACACTACTGTCCTGCATTCGGTGGATAAGATTGAAGGGGGCCGCAAGAACGATAAAGATTTAAACAGGCTGCTCAATAAATTGACCGAGCAGTTGGGCGCATGAATCGCGGTTCCGGACAGCTTTTCCACTCAACGGTCCAGTCTTCCTGCCTCCGGGCGGTGGAATCTCTGTGGATCCTGTGCCAGACTGGGACCGAACTCGGCGACCGCCCTTTTCTTACTGTGATCTCCGGCGCCGACCGGACCGATTTTTCACATGAAGGGTTGCGACGGAACTGATTGCAGCAGCAGTAGGTGGACCGATTTTCCACTTCTCCGACCCACCTACTGTTACTACTGGTTATATTGGTTAAGATTTTGATATAAGGAAGTAACAGAAGTAGCAGTAGGGAGAGCATCTTATGCCGGTGGAAGTAGCCCCTGTCGTGGCCGCACCCACAACTTCAACGACCATGGAAATCACGATCAGCAAATTCGAATTGCTTCGTGAGTTGACCGCCACCCAGGGTGTCGTCGAGCGCAAGACCACAATTCCCATTCTCTCCAACTACCTATTCGAAGCCGCTGGAGACAAACTGCAACTGACCGCCACCGACCTCGACCTGAGCCTGCGCACCGCCTGCAACGCGAAAGTAAAAAAAGAAGGTGCCTGCACCATCCCCGCGCGCAAACTCTACGACTACGTAAAACTTCTCCCCGACGCCGAAATCACCATCAAACTTCTGGAGAACCACTGGGTCAGTATCCGTTGCGGACGGTCGAATACAAAAATGGTTGGCATGGCGCGCTCGAATTTTCCAGCGCTGCCTGTGTTTCCAACCGCTGGCGTCATCAAGATTCCCACTGCCGTTCTACGCTCCATGATCGCCAAGACCGGCTTCGCCATCGCGCACGAAGAATCGCGCTACACCCTGAACGGCGCGCTGATGGTACTCAAGAGCGAATCGATCACCATGGTCGCCACGGATGGCCATCGCCTCGCGCACATCGAGCGTGCCGGAGAAAAGTTCGAAGGCATCTCCGGCGAAATGAAAACTCTCGTCCCGAAAAAAGCGATGGACGAACTAAAATCCCTGCTCGACGCGACCGACGCCGAGACCATCGACTTCGCCAAAGACGAATCCACTCTCTACTTCCGAGTAGGCCAGCGCCTGCTGACATCGCGCCAACTCACCGGACAATTTCCCAACTACGAAGCCGTCCTGCCCAAAGAAATCACCAAGTCGATCAGCCTGCAGGGCGCGGAGCTGGGAGCCGCCATCTCCCGCGTAGCGCAGTTTGCCGACGAACGCTCGCACGCCGTCCGCCTGCGCCTGGAAAAAGACGAACTCAAACTCTCCGCCTCCTCCACCGACTCGGGAGAGTCCGAAGACTCCATCGAAATCGCCTACGCCGGCGACCCGATGACCATCGGCTTCAACGCCCAATACCTGATCGACTTCATCAAAGCCACCGGCTCCGCCGAAGTAAAACTGGAATTAAAAGACGCCCAATCCGCCGGCCAATTCCGCCCCGCCGAAGGCGACGACTACAAATACCGCTATATCGTCATGCCCATGCGGATCTGAGTCGCGCCGGCATCCTGCCGGCTGTCGCGAGCCTGCCCCCCCTGAGCTTGTCGAAGGGGCGTCTCGCCGTCGTATGAACCGTAAGGCTTGTTTCAGGATCGCTAGGCCATCCGCTCTTGACCAATCTCCCACCACCGTTTACATTTGCGCCCGTTCTCTTCATTGGAGGTTTCCCATGTTTTCAGGCTTCAAGCAATTCATCCTGCGCGGTAGCGTAGTCGATCTTGCCGTCGGCGTTGTAATCGGCGCTGCTTTCGGCGGGGTCGTAACCGCACTGGTCAAGGACCTGATTACCCCTCTGATCGCCGCCATCGTGAAGGTGCCGACGAGCTTCGCGAATTTGAAATATACGATCAACGGCAGCGACTTCATGTACGGCGACTTCTTGAACGCGCTTGTCTCTTTCCTGCTGGTAGCAGCCGCGGTCTATTTCTTTGTCGTGACCCCGATCAACGCCCTGATCGCCCGCACCCGCAAAGACCCCGCCCCGGCCGATCCCACCACCAGGAAGTGTCCAGAATGCATGAGCGAGATTCCCCTCGACGCCCGCCGCTGCGCTCATTGCGCCCAGCCCGTCACCACCAAAGCAGCCTGAGTCGGCTCCGGCTCCGGATTACCCGGGTTACCAATCCTGGGCTACAAACTCCATAGTGAAGGTTCTCAAGGTCGAGGTCGTGCCGAAACGCTGGACACGCCAAATGGGCCAGCCGCGAAGCGGCGGAATAAGAAAGCCCGGCACGGCAGTGCCGGGTGCGCAAGGTAAATTGACGAAGTCCCGTAGGGACGGCACTCGCCGTTCTTGGAGCACCTGCGTATACGCCGTCGATGCTGGCCTGAAAGCAGCGTTTGTAGTAACGTAGCGGGTAAGTTCCCCCGGCATAGAACGTCACCTCCAACTCAAGAACCGCCTCGCATAGAATTCTGAAGGGAAGAGAGGCCACCATGAAACCGAACCGACTCTCTCAATCCATGCGCATTGCACTGGCGCTTTCTGCGATCGCTCTCGGGATGGGACAAAGCGCTCAGGCGGCGGTGACGGAGACGGTGTTGCACGGATTCTCCGGTACTGGCACATGGCACCCGACTGCCCTCACTCGAGACGCGGCGGGCAACTTGTACGGAATCGATGACCAGTCGATCTTCGAGTTGAAGCCAACTCCCGCGGGTGCATGGAAAGAGATTACGCTTTACACCTTTCCGGTCAATCAAAATTTACAGCCTGCGAATCCCAAGGGGCCGCTGCTTTTGGATGCGGCAGGCAATCTCTACGGCGTGACCCAGCAGGCCGGGTACACGAACTGCACTCAGTTGGGAGGATGTGGCACGGTGTTCGAGCTTTCCCCGGGCAACGGCGGCTGGCAGGTAAGTACCCTCTACAACTTTGGAGGCTTTCCTGCCGGCGACGGAGTTGTTCCCACCGGCGGATTGGTCTTCGACTCCGCGGGCAATCTCTTCGGCGTGACGCAGCAGGGCGGCACGAATGCGTGTCCCTACCCTAGTAACGGCTGTGGCACCGTCTTTGAGCTGTCTCCCGATTCTGGCAGCTGGAAAGAGACCATCGTCCACAGCTTCTCCGTAAAGGGGACCGAGGGCGTGTTTCCGTTCGGGCGCTTGACCTTGGACTCAGCCGGCAACCTCTTCGGCACCACCCAGAGGGGCACAGTATTCGAACTTTCACCTGCTCCCGGCGGCTATGTGGAGACCACGCTCAGCAACGTCGCAAACAACGCGAAAACTTTCCTTAACGGCGGCTTGGTCTTGGACCCGGCGGGCAACGTTTACGGCACAACGTACGCGGGAGTCTTCGAACTGTTGCCCAATCCCGGTGGCACATTCTGGAAATATAAAGTCGTGTATGACTTCGCAGGTGCGAACCCCGGCGACCTGATCTTCGACCAGGCGGGCAACCTCTTCGGTGACACGACGGGCGCCAACATTGGTAACGGCACGCTCTTTGAGTTGACGCCGGCTGGGGGAGGCATCTGGAATCTGACCACGCTCTATACCTTCACCGGAGGTGTGGACGGAGCGAGCCCCAAGGATTTGATTACGGACGCGGCCGGAAATTTTTACGCCACATCCTTCCGTCCAGTCGGCGACCTGCGTAACGGTCTCGACGAGGTCCTCAAGCTCTCGCTTGGCCCCAAAGGTTTGTGGCAAGCGACAGTGCTGCTGAGTGGGAATTGTAAGGACGGATTCTTCCCGTCGGCAGGCGTGATTCTCGACGCGGCTGGCAACCTGTATGGCACGACGTCGTTGGGCGGCAAAGATGGATTTGGCACGGTCTATAAAGCGTCGTCGACTCCCTCGGGATGGAAGACCACCATCCTTTACAACTTCCGCGGCGGCCCCGATGGAGGAATCCCCAAAGCTGGCCTCATCTTCGACGCCGCGGGGAACCTGTACGGCACGACGACGCTGGGCGGCAATCGCACAAACTGTAGTCAGGGATGTGGCACGGTATTCGAACTCTCGCCGGTGAAGAATACTTGGAAGCAGCATACCCTCTACAGCTTTTCCGGCGGAAGCGATGGAGCGGTGCCCCTGGCAGGGCTGATCTTTGACGCGACAGGCAATCTCTACGGCACGGCATCGATCGGCGGCGATGCCACATGCGTCACGCCGCTCTCCCCCACCGGTTGTGGCACAGTGTTTGAGCTTTCCCCGGGTCAGCACGCCTGGAAGCAGAGCACACTCTACAGCTTCACTGGCGGCAGCGATGGAAGCGGCCCGGTCGCCGGACTGATCTTCGACGCTGCGGGCAACCTCTACGGCACGACGGAGCTGGGCGGTATTATTAGCGCCAATAGCTGCAATAACTACGGCTGCGGCGCGGTGTTCGAGCTTTCTCCGGGCATGGGCGCGTGGAAGTTGACCCCGCTCTATGGTTTCACGGGCGGAAGCGATGGATTAAATCCAGTGGCGGGACTAGTCTTCGACGGGGCGGGCAATCTCTACGGCACAACCGAGTTTGGGGGGACCTTCTTCGCGGGCGTAGCTTTCAAGTTGACGCCTTCTCCCTCCGACTGGACTGAGAGTGTGCTCCATGAATTTGGGTACGTCTACGCGGACGGAACCTATCCAACGGGCGGGCTGACCTTCGACACAGCGGGCAATCTTTACGGCACAACGGTGGTCGGAGGGACTTTGCCAGGAAACATCGGAGGTTTTGGTGTAGTCTTCGAGCTTTTACCAAGTCCTGGTGGCGACTGGACGGAGTCCATCCTTTTCACCATGGGAGGAACCTATGGAGGGGGAGCGATTGTCCAATCCGGAGTGACCCTCGATGCCGCAGGGAATCTCTACGGGACAACTTTTGGTTGGGACTATTTCTACAGCCCACCCAGCCAAAACTGCAGTGGGGCCTGCGGGACGGTGTTTGAAATCAGCGGGAGATAAGTGGGGCGTGGCGGTTGGCCTCGCCGTGGCGAATTCGCCAGATTTCCTGTAAAATCAGTCTTTACTT
>JAYTFO010000149.1:0-9698 GCA_043734305.1 Acidobacteriota bacterium
CGCAGCGGTTTACCGCTGCGATAAAGGCTTTGTTTTGAATCCGGCTTTAGCCGCTGCGGTGAGCACTCTTCGCTTGGAAACGACTTTTTCCGCAGCCTCCTAGAACGAATCCTTCGTCGTGTAGTACCCCGCCCGATACCTCGCCTGGTAGGGTCCGCCCGCCGGAGGGTTGGCGAGGTCCACCTGGATTCGGCGGAAATCCGACTCGGAGTAGTGCTGCGAGGGATAGTAGGCGAGCAGATATTGCATGCGCAGTTCGTCACTGATTTTGCGGAAGGCTTCGTCCAATTGCGGCAGTGAGCTGGCATAGTAATACTTGCCGCCGGTATCTTCGGAAAACTGAATCAGCGCGTGCTCGCCGCCGGTGTCGCGTCCGGCGCTGGCTTCGATCGGAACGATGATCACGCTGTAGATGATCGCCTCGGATTCCTGGGCTGCGCGCAACGCTTGTTTGTAATTCACCTGGCTGATGGTGTCTCCTCCGTCGGTGACCGCGACTATAACTCTTCTTCCCTGCCGCGCTGCCAACGCTTGCGCGCCGAGGAATACGACGTCGAACAATGCCGTCGCCGATCCGTTGCGAAGATGATCGATGCCGGCGTCGATCCGGCTCAGGTCGGAAGTGAACGGCACGACCTGTGTGACTTCTTCGCTGAACTTGTACACCGCCAGCCCGTCTTGCGGACGAAGAATGGTGTGCGCGAATTTGTGCGACGCGGCCTGCTCCAGGGGAAGATCTTTCCTGGTGCTCAGACTGGTGTCGATCGCGAGCACAATCGACAGCGGCATCGCCGACTCGCGGCTGAAGATCGCAATCTTCTGTTCTTTGCCATCTTCCTTCAGTACGAAATTTTCTTTTTGCAGAGTGGAAACCGGGCCGCCGTGAGCATCCGTCACGGTGACAAAAATGTTTACTAGTTTGACATCAGCCTTGAACGTGGTTTCGGAGTCCTGCGCCATGCAGGTCAGGGTAGCGGCGCCGACGATCAGGACCAGCCAGAGGCTCTTCATACGAGGACAATCATTTGGATGCTGGCTGCACGCTGGCTGTGCCCGCCGGACGAGTGATTTCTTCGGGAAACGGCTCGCCGTCCGCCCACACCGCGCCGTCTTCAAAATATTCCTTCTTCCAGATAGGAACGGTTTTCTTCAACGTGTCGATGATCCAGCGGCAGGCCTCAAATGCAGGGCCGCGATGAGCCGACGCGACCACAATCAAGACGCTGGTCTCGCCGATTTCCAACCGGCCCAACCGATGCAATAGAGTAATCGCCCGTACCGCGAAGCGCGATCGAGCCTGCTCCGCAAGAGCCTCCATTTGTTTGAGGGCCATGGCCTCGTAGGCCTCGTAGTCGAGGTAGAGAGTACGGCGCCCGCGAGTATTGTCGCGGACAACGCCTTCGAATACCACGGCCGCACCGTCCTGGGGCAGCTTGAGCCGGTCGAGTTCGCCCTGCGTGGAAATTGGCTCGCGCACAATGCGCACGACCCCGGCGGGCTCCGTATCCTCCAATCCACCGCTGACAGGCGGCAGCAAACCCACTTCGTCGCCCGCTCGCAGAGGCTGGTCCGGACCGGAATACTCCCGGTTCACCGAAAGAGCCAACGATGGCAGCAGGGCCTCCAGACGGGGCGCTTGGCCCGCATAGTGGGAGAGCACGGCCTCCAGACGGGCGCCCTCGGGGAGTTCCAGCGTCTCACTGGACCGTCCCAGCAGGTCTTTCAACATGCCGAAGAAAAGCACACGAATCTGCATCGAAATCGCATTCCAACCGAATCGCATTCCAGTGTAGCGCGTCCGGAGTCCGCCGCGGCGAGACGGGGGATAAGACAATTAAGAACACCCGGGCGGTCCATTACCTCCGTAATCGTGCAATAGGTCACTTTCCGTCATAGGCTTAAGGACCTAAGCTCCATAACGTCCCGAGGAGGAGTTATCTCCACCGCCGCCGAAACTAATGCTGTCCGCAATGCGTCTGCGCGGGCGTTTATCCACAGCCTGAATATTCTCGTGAAGTACACGAGGCTGTATGGGGTAAAGCATAAGCGCACGGAAGGACAGTTCCAGATCACCTGGAAAGAGTTGCGGGAGGGCCTGCCCACCACCGGGGAGACCGGATTTCTACTCGGCGTGGCAGACAACCGCCTTCTGCTGGACGGCACTCCTCTGGAAACAGGACAGGCGGAACGCAGCTTCGCGCAGTTGCTGACGGCGGCCGGTCTGGCCAGCATTCATTTTTCCACCAAGGTTACGCTCGATGACTTTACCCGTTTGGTCACCGCCTTTGCCATGGGCGGATCGAAGGCGCAGGATTTCGCCAAGCAGCTCAAGCAATCGCTCGGCGAAAACAAGAATTCTTCCATCAAAATCAACGAAGTGAAGTTCATCGCCGCCGATCCCACGACCGGAGAAATTTCCGTCGCCGCGCAGCTCGCAGCGCAATCGCTCGGCCCCGAATTCAAGCAGTGGCTGAACGATCCGCAAAAAATGTTGCAGTTGATCGCCGCCGCTCAGGGTGCTAGCGCGGGCGGTTCCGGAGAACCCGGCGGAGCGCCCCTGGGCACGGTCCCGAATATTCCCATCGCGCATGGCGGAGGAGCCGGAGCTGGCACGGGCGGTGGCGGCGGGACCGGCACGGGTGGCGGCGGGGCTTGGGCGGGTGGAACTGTCCCGCTGCAGGAAGAAGAAGTAATTCAGGCCATCCGCATGCTGACTCACTTCGGCAAAGCTGCTCAGGATCCGAATGCGAACGACGCAGACCTCACGGCCGAACTGAGCAAAGCCCCCGAAAGCACGAAACTCAATCTCACCGCGTTGCTCGAGAGTCTTTCGAAGCAGGTCACGACCGCGGCCGAAGAGAGCGACACTCCGCTGCTGATGAAAGCGGCCGAGCACATGGCCATCCGCTTCGCGCTGGACCGGTATTCCAAGGGCGAAGTCAAGGTCAACGCCGTCCACCAGATGATGGAGCACATGAGCCGTCAAATGGACACGTTGCGCCAGATCCTGCGCGTGCAGGAAGACAAGATGTCGAAGGCCAACATCCTGGTGGAATCGCACGCCGACATTCTCGACCGCATGTTCTGGGCGGAAGTACCCGAGGCGGGCAAGAAAAGCGTGTTGCTCTCCAGCGAAGCGGCCTGCGTGCCTCCCCGCAACATTCGTCAGTTCGTCGAAATGCTGCTGGAGCGCGATGACAACGAGATTGCCGCCAAGATCCTCACCAACTATTGCAGTTGCCTGGACGCGAAAGATATGGAGCCGCGGCGCAAAACTTCGATTGGCCTCGCACAAATCGCGGATCTTTACGCCAGCGCCACGGACGAAGTCATGCCCGGTGCCATCGCCATGATTGGCGAACGACTGGCCAAGGAAACCGACAGCGAGATGCAGAGCCTGCTCAGCGCTGCTTTCACGCGCTTCGGCCAGGAAGCCTGCGCTCGCAAAAAATATTCAGCGATCGCGGAAGTCTGCCTGTCGCTGGTCGAGATTGGCAAGGCGCGCCCGCTGCTGGTGCAGGATCTGCGCTCGCGAGTCGGCATTGAAAACCGGCTGCCCGAGATCATCGAGGAAGCCATCAACGCGCCCACCGTCTCCGAGAATCTGATCAACGTTCTCCAGCAAATTCCGAAAAGTTCGGTTGAGCACCTCTCCGATCGCTTCTTCCGCTCGCAGAAACGGGTGGAGTGCGACCGGATCATGGAATTGGTCGGCGAACTGGGTCAGCCCGCAGTCGACGACCTGCGCGAAATTCTGCGCACCGGCCAGCCGCGGCAGGCCGCTTCGGCCATCGGTCTGTTGAGTCGCCTGAGTGTGGCCTCACTGCTCGAACTGCTGCCCTCGCGCATGCCGGAATTCAACCGCTTTTACCAGGACGTAATCGTGCGCCAGATCGCCTACGGCGCCGCCTCCGACCGGGGCCGAACCCTGCTGGAACTTTTGGAACTGCTCGATCCACTGATTCTGCCCGAGGCGATCGACGAAATCGGCATGAGCCTGGATCGCACCGCCAGTTCGAGTTTGATTGCGATGGCCAGCGCGGGCGAGGCTGCTTCCCGCCCGCCGTTCGTGCAACTCAAAGCCATCGAGTCGCTCGGCCGGTTGCGCGACGCCGAAGCCGTTCCCGTACTACGCAGTATCGTGGAAGATAAAAGACTTTGGGGACACACCCAGCACCGCGAACTGCGCGTGGCTGCCGCCCAGGCCCTGGCAAAGATCGATCCGCGCTACGGCGCACAAATGATGGCCGATAGCGGCCTCGACGCCGCCGAACTGGCCGTCAGTCCTCTGGACCCGGCGCCCGCCTGCCCATGGGTGCGGCAGCGCCGCTATGAGCGCGTCATTTTGCCGCGCACATTCTCTGCAGTGCTCAGCAGTTCCTGGGGAAAATCCAACATCGTCATGCGCGAGATGAGCCTGGGCGGTGGTATGGGCACGCGCAGCGACAACCTCCGCGTCGGATCGGAAGCCAACGTCGACATCTCGGTCGGCGTGAAGAAAATTCGCGGTCAGGTTCTGCTGCGCCGCGCCCGCGTCAACGAAATTGGATTCGAGTTCGTCAGCATGGACCTCGATAGCCGTTATCGCCTGCGCCGCGTCTTGGCCGAAGCGGCCGAGAAGGTCCCAGAAAATCGCGCCGGCACCTGGGACGGCGAACGCAAGGCGTAGTCACCCCGAAAAGCTAGTTCCCAGTTCTCAGTTCTCAGTGAGGCCGGTGGATTTTGACTGAGAACTGAGAACTGGGAACCGAGAACTGCTCTTAAAGCCCCATCTCTACACGAAACCTATTCTGATGCGCAGCAAAAAAAGCCTCCGCAACGCGGAGGCTTTTCTTTCCCACGAAAACCCTTACACAACCTTGACGAAAATAATCACGAGCGTAAAAAGTACCAGCGACTCGATGAAGGCCAGGCCCAGAATCAGAGCCAGCTGAATGAACGAACGCGCGGCAGGATTGCGGGCCATCGCTTCGCAAGCCGCAGCGCCCACTTTGCCCTGGCCCTGCGCTGCAAGTCCGGCAGCGATCGCAATTGCGAAGCCCGCCGTGATTGCAACCCAGTTCGTACCGCCAGCCGCAGCGCCACCCGCTTGCGCGAACGCCGGCACCGCCAGAATCGAAAACATCATCATTACGAACAGCACCATCAACATTTTCCGCATTGTTTTTTCTCCTTATGAAATAGCCGCCAGTAGGTGGTTGACACCGTGCCTTGGGAGGCCGGTGCCCTCACGCTGGAAGGCAGTTCTCAGTTCCCAGTTCTCAGAGAAAGGCGGTCTTTCTGAGAACTGAGAACTGGGAACTGAGAACTGTTTTCTAGTGTTCCTGTGCCGTCGCCTCTCCCAGATACACACAGGCGAGCAGCACAAAAATGTACGTTTGCACCAACGACACGCCGATGTGCAGCCCTTCGAATAGCACCGGGATGCCGAGCGGCAACAGCGAGAAAAATACCAGCGTCACCATTTCCCCGGCGAACATATTGGCAAACAGACGAATCGTCAGCGACATGATCCGGGCCAGGTGGCTGAACACTTCGATCGGGAACATCAATATCGGCAGGAAAAGCCGGACGATAATCGGCATGTCCTTATCTTGCGGCCCAATGAAGTGCTTCAGATACCCGATCGCGCCGTTCTTTCGCACGCCATAAAAGTTGTAGTAGACCCAGGTCATCAACGCGCAACCCAACGGGACGACCGGCACCGCCGTAGGGGATTCCAGCCCCGGCACCAGCCCAATCAGATTGCACGACAAAATAAACATTCCCAGCGTCGTTAAATACCCCACGAACGGGTCAGCATGATGGCCGATGGATTCATGGGCCAGGTTATTGACGAAGCCGTAAATCGACTCCATCGTATGCTGCAGCCCGCCCGGCTTCTCCACCGACAGTCGTAAACGCACCAGCACAAAAAACACCGTCAGCAGCAGGACGACGAGAACTTCCATCGCCACCGCATTCGAAATCGGCGCCGCCGGATTCTTCACCGGAACGCCCAGCGCATGCAGCAGCGCCAGCACGGGCCCGCCGAAGACGTGATTCAGAAATTCAGTAAATACCAGTTGTTCCATATGCTTTGAAACGCTGCGAGCTACGGGCTACGAGCTTGGAGCGGGACTACCTGAAACCAATGTCGTGTTTTAACTTTGCGACCTCTGCGGCCTTTCCCTGCGACTCAGCGGTTAAAAGCTCTTGACCGCAGAGTGCAATTAGAAAACCCGCAGAAATCGCCGAGAACCCAAGTTTCGACCACCAAGCTCGTAGCCCGAAGCTCGTAGCTCACTCCCGAAACGCCACCCAGGCCTCGACTCCAGCCTCGGCCATCATGGCCGCTACAGGCAGGCATAGCCCCCACAGGAATCCACGGAAAGCCAAACCGGAACCTTTAAAGATAGCATAGGCCGCGATCCCAACCAACCCATAGCGCACCAGGAAACGCAGCACGATGGCCCATCCCCGCTCCTTACTCTGCTGATTGACGATGCGGTCGCCGAGCGCCTCCACGCCGCGGATCAGGGTCCGGAAATTGATATAGGAAGCCGCCGATCCCGCCGCCACTCCGATCGCGCCCGCAAGACCGTAGTACCAGTACGCCGGCCCCAGCAGCAGCACACCGACCACCAGCATCGTCCGCAGCATGCGCGGGATGGCACGTTCATGGAACGCGTCCAGGCGTGCCGTTTCTTCTGGGACGCCGCCTTCTGAAGTTGCCGTTTCTTCCGGCGCGCCGTCTTCTGGATTGGAGAGCTTAGTCATCCTCGACCTACTCATCCTTCGAGGAAGACATGGCCATGCGAATCATCTGCGTGAATCCGAGTACCGCCCCGAGGAGCAGTCCGACCAGATACAACCACTTGGTGTGCAGCCAGTAGTCCAGCAACTTGCCCAGAAAAAGCCCAACCAGTACCGCCGCCGGAATAATAAATCCAATCTCCGAATACCGCGCGAGCGAAACCAGCGGGTCTTTCTTTTCAGTCGGCTTCAGCGGATCGGCCATGCGGAGATTCTAAACCAGCACGTAGCGCCGGCGTCTCGCCGGCTGTCGTGGGGGCGTCCCCGCCCCCACAGGTGACGCCATGACCTCATCGTTATTCCGCAGACGTGGTGGGCCCTCGGTGGTAGAATCCGCAAGAAATCGACGGCGCGAAAGGATCGGCATCGTGAAAACATTCTTCGTAAAAGCATGGTTCGTGTGCCTGTTCTTGAGCGCACAAATGCTACTCGCCCAATCTCCAACCGAAGGCCTGTGGCAGGGATACGATGGAGAGTGGAAGCATGTCTCGCAGCAGTTGATCGCTCTGGCGGAGGCCACGCCACCGGATAAATTCGCTTGGCGTCCCACGGCGGGAGTCCGCTCCACCAGCGAAGTGTACATGCACATTGCGGTTGCGAATTTCTATCTGCTCAGCATTACAGGTCCCAGGATGCCCGCAGACCTGGACATGGAAACAGAAAAGAAAGTCACGTCGAAGGCCGACGTAATCAAGTGGCTGAAACGCTCCCTGGATGCCGTGAAAGAGGCTCACTTAGCCGCGAAACCCGCGGACCTGGAACGTAAAGTCCGTATCGGGGACAGGGATGCGACAGTAGATGGCATGTATCTCCGCATTATCGTTCACGCGAACGAGCACATGGGCCAACTGATCGCGTACGCCCGCATGAGTGGCGTGGTCCCTCCCTGGGCGAAAAACTAACGTCCATTACGAAACACTCACCGCCTTATCTGGCAGCACAAACGCCGCCCGCGCCGCCACGGACGCCAGCGTCTCCTGCCGGTAGTAGCGATCAAGAATCCCGAAGCTCCCCTTCGCACAAGTCAGAAGGTCGGCGTTCGCATCCGCAAATTTCTCCCAAGTGTGCGGCGGAGCGTCCCGCAGCATACGCTCGCGGATCAGAAACAAGTACGCCCACGTAATCGTCTCGTGATAGCGATCCGCCTTGCCCTGCGCGGTGGCAAAGCGCAACAACGCTGCGGAAAACTTTCGCAGAGCTTCAAGCACGGAATATCTGACCAGGTACTCAAACGCCAGCCGCACATGGTCGGCGTGATGAAAAGCATCGGTGACGGTCGCGCCGCCTTCGAACTGCTCGATTAATTCGTCGCCCGTCATATCTTAAGTCCGAACACAGTGCTGGGAAACGGGTCTATTAATCCGTGGTGAAAGTCCCGGCGGTCATTGAGCGAACCAAACTTTCAGAACTGTCATCCCGAACGGAGTGAGGGATCTGCATTGTGCCGGCGAACTGCAGATCCCTCACTTCGTTCGGGATGACAGAATTTTGTGAATTGAAAGTTGAAGTGCGCAGCAAGCGCTCATTTCTTCTTCTCCCGGACGTTCTTGCCGCCATTCCCTTTCCTGATCTCCGTCAGCCGATGACTTGCGCCAGAATCGAGAGCAAGGCCATAGAACTTCTTCAATTCCTGAATGCGCACAAGCGATGCCGCACTAAAGGGAGCCTTACCATCGAAGGCGTGCAGCACAATGCCTTCGAGCACGTCGCCCAGCGTCATATCGTGATACTCGGCAAAACCTTTGAGAACTTTCAGGATGCGCTTTTCCATCCGCACCCCGGTCTGGACACGCTCGACGAGGAACTCAGCATCGGATGTCATATTGGTACCAATGTACCACGGTACAACATTCTCAGCAAGAACGATTGCCGCCCAGCCGGCAAGTCGCGAGCAAAATACTGAGAACTGGACACCGGGAACCGGGAACTCTCCTCCCCTTGTTTATAATCAGTGATTCGAATTTCAGAAACGGACTCGCATTGTCACTCGACGAAAACATCTACGAAATCCGGCTCGAGAAGCTGAAGAAGATTGAAGCTCTCGGCCAGCCGGCCTATCCGACCAAGTACAACTTCAGCCACACCGTCCCGCAGATTCTCGCCGCCTACAGCGGCGAGACCGGCGAGGATCTGGAGGCAACCCGCGTTCACGTGCGCGTCGCCGGACGCCTCATGGCCATCCGCCTGATGGGCAAAGCCGGCTTCGGACAATTGCAGCAGGAAGGCCAACGCCTTCAGTTCTACGTCAAGAAAGATGCCATCGGCGACGCGGGCTTCGAACTCTGGAAGCTGCTCGACCTGGGCGACCACGTCGGCGTTCGCGGATATTTATTTCGCACCCGCACCGGTGAACTCAGCATTCACGCCGAAGAACTGACCTTCCTCGCGAAAGACCTGCTGCCGTTGCCGGAGAAGTGGCACGGTCTGACCGACATCGAATTACGTTACCGGTCGCGCTATGTTGATCTGGTGATGAACCCAGAAGTCCGCGAAGTTTTTCTGAAGCGCAGCAAGCTGGTGCAATCGTTCCGCCGCCATCTTGATTCGCAGGGCTTCATCGAAGTCGAGACGCCGATGATGCATCCCATCGCCGGCGGTGCGGTCGCGCGTCCCTTCAAGACGCATCACAATACGCTCGACGTGGATTTGTACCTCCGCATCGCGCCCGAGTTGTATCTGAAGCGCCTGACGGTCGGCGGTTTCGATCGCGTCTACGAAATCAATCGCAACTTCCGCAACGAGGGCCTCGGCTGGCGCTGGAATCCCGAGTTCACCATGCTTGAGGCCTATCAGGCGTACACCGACTATCTCGGCATCATGCAGACGACCCAGGGCGCGATCGAGCAGGCGGTCCGCGACGTGACCGGCGGGACGAAAACGAAGTGGACTGTTAAAGAGGGTGA
>JAYTFO010000150.1:0-16582 GCA_043734305.1 Acidobacteriota bacterium
CTTGTGCTTTTACTCCCTGGCCTCGGATTTCGACTTGCACTGTCGTTCCGTGAGCCGCATGCTCCGGCGGCACATAGGCTAATGCAATATTCTTTTTCAAAAACGGCGCCGGAGATCCGCTGGTGACGTAACCAATTTCGCGACCGCTATCGTCGAGCACTTTATATCCGTCGCGCGCGATGCCGCGGTCGATCATCTCGAGGCCAACCAGCGTTTTCGTAACGCCTGCGGCTCGGGCCTGCTCCAGCGCGGCGCGTCCCACGAAATCCGGCTTCTCCATTTTGCAGAAGCGATCGAGGCCAGCTTCCCAAACGTTGATGGTATCGGAAATTTCGTGGCCGTAGAGAGGGAGCTTGCCTTCGAGGCGGAGCGTGTTGCGGGCGCCCAGGCCGCAGGGAAGCACGCCGAATTCCTGTCCGGCCGTCAAAATTTCGTTCCACACGCGTGCGCTGGTTTCTTCGTTCGAGGGAATGTAAATTTCGAATCCGTCTTCGGCGGTATAGCCGGTGCGGGCGATCAGGATATCGCGCAGTCCGCAGATGGTTCCTCGCGTCAGCCAATAAAACTTCACAGCACTCAGATCGGCGTTGGTGAGCTTCTGAAGGAGGTTGACGGCCTTCGGTCCCTGAATCGCGATTTGCGTGAAATCGTCGGAGAGATGTTCCACGCGGCAATTGAACTGGCTGGTGTTGTCGCGGACCCAGTTGAAATCTTTCTCGCGAGTGCCGGCGTTGATCACGAGCAAGTAGTCGTCGTCGCCCAGGCGGTGAACGATCACGTCGTCCACGAATGTTCCCTGCGGATAAAGCAGAGCCGAATACTGCGCCTGCCCGATCGCCAGGCGCGCGGCATCGTTCATCGAGATGTGCTGGACGGCGTCGAGCGCGCCCGGACCACTCAGGCGGATGTCGCCCATGTGGCTGACGTCGAAGATCCCGACGCCGGTGCGAACCGCGACGTGCTCAGCGACGATCCCGCAACCGAGGGACGCGGGATATTCCACTGGCATATCCCATCCGCCGAACTCCACCATTTTGGCGCCCATGGCACGATGAACCGCGTTGAGCGCAGTCTTGCGCAACCGGGGCGGAGTGGCCTGAACAACCGACAAGAATGGACCTCGGTAAGACAGTGGCTGGGCTGTCAGAGTGTGGAACTATTTAAATTAACACAGGAGAGCAGGTGTTAGGTCTTAGGTCGTGGGTCTTGGGAAGAGCAACTTCGCTCACATCCAAATCTCGGTTTTCCTAAGGCCTAACACCTGAGACCGAACACCTGCTTTCCGTTACCTCCGTTACGTTTTTCTGGTTGCGCTGCTGCACTACACTCGAACGATGTCGAGCAAATCCGCCAAGCGAATTGTTTGCGCGCAGTGCGAGCAGATCGAAGCGCGCTGTATTTGCGAGAAGTTCTGCGTCCTGTGTCAGTCGCAACTGGATATTCGTCTGTGCACCGACGGCCTGATGTATTGCGAGCCCTGCCGGACTGCATGCGACTACGAGCCGGTAGAAGAGTAACGTCCGGCCGTCTGCCTCCGGCCTCGTTTTGTGATTCGAGCAACCTCTCCAAAGCCTGCAAAGTTGCATTGGTTTGCACATTCGGCGTGTGCTTTACTCAAGATGCGCAAGAGTTTGCATGGCTGAATAAAATCTTCGAGTGCTTCTTCATTATGTGCTTGACCGGCACTGGTGAAGTCGCTAACCTCGCTTTCACTCCCCTGTTGCCGGAGTAGCTACGCTCACGGCGACAACTTTGTGAATAGAAAACAGGAAAATCCAATGAAAATATCTCGCCTATGCTTGCTGCTCGTTCTTTCGCTGATGTGCACGGGTTTGGCTTTTGCGGACGGCATTCAAGATCCTAAGATTATCATCCACGGCGTGTCGGGCGGCGGTGCACCGGGTTTTGGACACTGTCCTCCTTCCGGCTGCACGAACGTGGGGATGAATTTTGAATTCAGCACTCCCAAGCATGGTTCCGGCACATTGTTTTTCACGAACGCTTCGGGCAAGAACTGGACTTCGCTGAAGTTGATTGAAACGGGCGTCCCTGCGGAAGCGGTCAGCTGTGCGCAGAGCCTGTTCTTGAGCTGCACGGTCCGGACGCTGCAGAATGGTTCGGTTGAAATTGTGCTTTCGGGAGTCCACAAGGGTCTCAACCCGCGTACTGGAATTGCCAACGGCCAAAGCTTTTCGATCGCCTTCGCATGCGTGAAAGGCAATTGCTGGCCGGGTGGGATGGGCGTTTCTGGCCATGCCGGTTCGGCTCCTGAGCCGGGCACGATCGCTTTGATGTTGACTGGATTCGGAGCGATTGTTTCTCGCCGCAAGCGGTGGATGAGTTCGCTTAAGGCTTAGTTGTTTTGGAAGAGAATTCCTTCACCAACTGAGCATACTGTGGCAGGGCCTGGAGCTTCTGAAGATCAGGGTCGTTCCAGGCCTCCTGCGCAGAGTAGCCCTTCTCCAAAGCAGTTCGCAATGCCTTCACGGCATCTTCTGGTTTCCCGACCAGCGATTTCACCACTGCTTCCGAATACATCAGCTGAATGTCCTTGGGCTTAATGGAGCGAGCTTGCAGGATATATTGCAGGCCGTTGCGGGCATCGCCCTTGCGCGCGTAGTAGAGTGCCAGATCGCCCATGGTGTCGGCGGAGCGCGGATTCACCTGGAGTTGCTGGAAGCAGAGGGAGATGGCTTTGTCGTAGGCGGCCGCGGCCTGATCGGAGTGGCCCGACCAGCGATAGGCGTCGCCGAGGTTTCCAAAGAGGACTTCATTGTTGGGGGTCATCTCGGTGGCCTTCTCGAACATCTTTACGGCTTCGACGTAGTTTTTGAGAAAGAAATAAGCTGTTCCGAGATTGGAGTAGGTGATGGAGTCCGCGCCCAACGAAAGCGCTTTTTGAAAACGAGGAATGGCCTCGCTCCACTTGCCTTCCTTGAAATAAGTGCCGCCGATGTTTTCATAACCGATGGGGTTATCGGCTGCCAGTTCAATCACTTTCTGAAACGACAATAGCGCCTTGGCGGTGTCGCCGGTGTCGGACAGCGCTTGCCCGAGCGCGTTGTGGTTCATCCAGAAGTAGGCGTTGACGGATACGGCCTTCTCGTAAGCGGCGATGGCTTCTTCGCTCTGGCCATTGGCTCGATAGGCGTCTCCGAGCAGGCGATAGGCTTCATCCGAATTCGGCGCCAGTGCGAGGGCTTGCTTGATCTCGGTGATGGCTTGCGCATTCTTGCCGGTGGCGGAATAAACGCTGCCGAGAGAAAGATGAACTTCCGGCAAGGAACTGGCGAGTTGATCGGCGCGCTGCGCGGCCAGCGTGGCCTTTTGCGCCCAGATGCTTTCCTTGCTCTCGCCGTACAGTCGAAGGCTGGCGTCGGCCAGGCCGGCATACGCGAGCGCGAAGTTCGAATCCTTTTCGATCGCCTGCTCAAACAGCGATCCGGCTTGCTTCATGTCGGCAGTGTTGTGACTGTTGCGGAGAATGTTTCTGCCCTGAAGATAAAAGTCGTAGGCCTTCGTGTTCTCGGTGGGATGGGCTCCGGTGCGCGCAAGTTCTTCGTTACTTGGTTTGAGGGCGAGCGCGGTCACTACGTTGGTGTAGATCTGATCTTCCAATGCCAGCAGGTCCTGCGGAATACCGGAAAATTCCTGGCTCCACAGGCGGTTGCCGGTGGTGGCGTCATAGAGATTGAGGATCACGCTCAGCTTGTCATTGCCGCCCTGCACCATCCCCTGCAAAACGAGATTCACGCCCAGGTCGTGAGCGATCTTTGCCAGCGGAACATCCTTGGAAGCAATTTTTTCCACTTCGGACGAGGCCGCGAGGTGAACTTCCTTGAGTTGAAAAAGCTTGGCGGTGAGCGCTTCCTGGACACCGTCGCCTACATAGCCGAGGGTTTTCTCATCACCGACAATTTTCAGCGGCAGGACAGCGAGATACTTCCCCTGGCTGAGCGGCGGAACGCCCTTGGCTGCTTCCATGGTGCGCGCGCCCGGACGGCTGAGCAGCGTGCGTCCGACGTAAGCGGCCATCATGATCGTCAGGACCGCGGCGGCGATCCACATCCAGCGCCTGCCGGGCAGATCGAGATTGAAGCCCGAAGGATGGACGATCGGGTGCGCGATCATCTTCGACAAAGCGTCCGCGCTGATGTTGGGATTGGTCTCCCAGGCTTGCAGTTGCTGTAGTAGTTCGACCACCGAGTGGTAACGGTTGGTGGGCTCACGCTCCAGGCAGCGGCTGACGATCGCGCTCAAGGACCGGGGAACGGTATTTTCCACGTCCGAGACGGGCTTGGCGACTTCGCGGGTGCGCCGCATCAGGCTGGCGATGGCGGTGTCCGCGTGATACGGCGACTTGCCGGTGAGCAATTCGTAAAAGATGAGGCCGACGCTGAAGATGTCGGAACGCTGATCGAGTTGCGAGCCCAGGGCTTGCTCGGGCGACATGTACTCCATGGTGCCGACGATGGCGCCGGTCTGAGTCAGGCCGGAATCGCCGAGCGAACGGGCCAGGCCGAAGTCCATGACCACGATGCGGCCCTGCTTGTCGCGCATGATGTTCTGCGGTTTGAGGTCGCGATGGATGACGCCTTCGGAGTGCGCGGCATCGAGTGCGCGGCACACCTGCTCGATCATCGGAATCGCTTCTTTGGCGGAAAACTTGTCGTGCTTGCGAAGCATGGTGCGCATGTCTTCGCCGTCCACGTGCTCCATGGTGATAAAGCGAATGCCGTCGGACTCGCCCAGGTCGTAAATGCGCACGACATTTTTGTGCGTGATGTTGCGCGCCAGAATCAATTCCTGCTTGAAGCGTTGCAGAATCGCGGGATCGGTGGCCAATTCCGGGCGGATCACTTTGAGCGCGATCAGGCGGTCGAGTTCGCGATCGCGTGCCTGATAGACAGCACCCATGCCGCCTTGTCCAAGCACGCTGAGGATCTCATAACGTCCCGCAAACGTAACCCCGGGTTGCAACGACAGGAATGCCGTGATGCTGGTTGCCGCGATCGAAGAAGAGTACGCCGACGGGCGACTGGGAGGCGGAGGGCTATGATCGGCCAAAGTCGGCGCCCCAGAAAGAGGCGGCGGCGTCTGCGCGGCGATGCCTGCCTGATTTTTTGGCAAACTGGTCCCCGGCATCGTCGGACTGTCAGAATCGTTGGCCCTGTTGTCGCGCTGATCCATGGAGACGGCCTGGTACGGAGAGCGAGCCCGGAGTGCCTCAGTCATGCAACGAATGGCGATTGTTCAAGGTCGTCGAGGGGAGTCGAGGACCAAGCACCCCGAGGAAGCAGTATACCCCGGTATTTCGACCGGGGAAAGCACATGCGAACATACAAGATAGAAGCTTTCCGCTGTTCCCCAAAGACTGACCCAGGGATATAATTCTGCGGGTCTGGTTGCTACCTGTGGACGACATATGGGACTGTATTCACACTACGACGGCGCACATAACCATCCCGTGAACCGCGCCCTGCACATGATCGCGATTCCGGTAGGCTTCTCCTCTCTTATAGTGGTGTGGTGGCACTGGATCGTTGCAATTATTTTGATCCCCACAGCTTTTGCCATGGCCTGGCTGGGTCACCTGATCGAAGGCAACAAGCCGGCCTTCCTGACCAATCCCGTGCATGTGTTCGTGGCGCCGGTCTGGCTCGCGCGGAAAGTGCTGGGTTTGGGGCCGAAGAAGGCGGCGTAGTGGGCTGGGGCAAACACGATTCGAGCACGTTTTGGGAAGGGCATGAGTTTACTCATGCCACTAAGTCGTTTAGATGGTCCGCGCTTTAGCGCCAGAGGTGTGCTGTATGGGCGGTATCCGCAAACCGTGCAGGGCGTTTTACGGCACGACTGAAGTCATGCCCTTCCCGCGACCTGCGCGTCGCCAGCGCCGTTTCGCAACCTGTGAAGTCGTGCCCTTCCCACGACCAGGGCTGCTCGGCATCGCGTCCTCCGACGATCTCACCTCTAAAGGCGTACGACTTCGGCGATGTATCGCGAGGGCGCGCTGATCGTGTTCCATAGCAGCAGGGCTGTCGCACCGCTGATGCCCCAAGCCAACTGGTCGGTAGGTGAACGGGCCACCGGCCGTGCTTAAATGAAAAGTTGGGTGCCATTTCTGCGTTGTCCCCGCGCGCGGCTTCCAGCAAGAATTGAGATGCACTGCAGGCGCAGGCAGACTGCAGATCCCTCGCTCCGTTCGGGATGACAGATCCTCAGGGGAGTCGGGAAGACCAGGTGGAACGCTTTGGATTTCCAGCTCAACGACGAACAACTGCAATTGAAGAAGAGCGTAGCCGAATTTGCGGCGCGCGAGATTGCGCCTCATGTGATGACCTGGGACGAAGCCAGCGAGTTCCCGATGGCGACCGTCAAGGAACTGGGCAAGCTCGGTTTGCTGGGAATCATTTTTCCGCCGGAGTATGGCGGCGCGGGCATGGGATACGTGGAGTACGTCACCGCGATTGAAGAGCTGTCGCGCGTGGATGGATCGGTCGGCATCATCGTGGCCGCGCATACTTCGTTGTGCTCGAATCATATTTTTGTTGCGGGCAACGAAGCGCAAAAGAAAAAATACGTTTCGAAACTGGCGACCGGCGAGTTCATCGGCGCGTGGGGATTGACGGAGCCGTCGTCGGGATCGGACGCGGGCAGCGCGCGCATGTCGGCGAGCAAGGCGAAGGGTGGATGGGTGCTCAACGGCACCAAGACTTTCTGCACGAATGGCAGCTACGCCGATGTGCTGGTCGTACTCGCGGTCACCGATCGCGCGGCGCATACGCATGGGTTGTCGGCGTTCGTGGTTGAAAAAGGGACGAAGGGATTCCGTCCGGGGAAAAAAGAAAACAAGCTCGGCTTGCGCGCCAGCGATACGTCGGAATTGATTTTCGAAGATTGTTTTGTTCCGGCGGAGAATTTGCTGGGTGGAGAAGGCAACGGATTCATCGACGCGATGCGCATTCTCGATGGTGGCCGCATTTCGATTGCCGCGCTCGCGCTCGGCATGGCGGAAGGCGCGTTCGATGCCGCGCTCAAGTATTCCAAGGAGCGCAAACAATTCGGCAAAGCGATCAGCGAATTTCAGGCCATCCAGTGGAAGCTGGCCGATATGGCAACGGAGATCGAAGCCGCGAAGTTGCTCACGCTGCGGGCCGGCGCAATGAAAGATGCGGGGATGAAGACCACGCTGGAATCGTCCATGGCGAAGCTCTATGCGGGCGAAGTGGCGGTCCGGTGCGCGAACGAAGGCGTACAGATCCACGGCGGGTACGGATTTATCAAAGACTATCCCGCAGAGAAGTTCTATCGCGACGTGAAGCTGTGCACGATCGGCGAAGGGACGAGCGAGATTCAGCGGTTGGTGATTGCGCGGCAGTTGCTGAAGGAGTAGAAGCCATCTCCTAAATACTTTCCGGGAGGGCACGGCTTCAGTCGTGCCGCCAGAAGTCGCCAAATACGCAGGCTTTAGCCCCTGAATGGATGCCGCGTTCTACGGCAGTCGATACTTCCCAAGAAATTCCCAGGCCTCACCGTTGATCGAATCGGAAAGCTCGTAGTAGTTGTGGCCGTGATTGGGAATTTCACGGTACTGGATGGGGAAGCCCGATTTTTCCAGAAGAGTTCGCGTTTTTCTCACCTGCGCCAGAGAAACGAGTTGGTCGCGGTCTCCCATGAAGATTGCGATGGGGATTTTGCGGGCCGCTTTTTGTACGATTCCGGCATAGTCATCGTCGATTCCCATCGCGTGAATCGCAGCCGCCGCGAAATAGTTGGACTCCAGTAATGCGCCATCGTAGGCCAGGTAGCCTCCCATGGAGTTGCCAAAGATGTAAATGCGGCGCGGGTCCAGGCTGGCTAGTTTTTTCGCATCCTCGACCAGGCAGCGAAATACTTTCGGTGCGATCGGTTCGAAGCTGAGTTCACGAGGAAGTTGCGGGACGATCAGCACGATCTTTTTCTCTCGCGCTGTGCTCTCCCACGGACGAATGAAGTTGATCGCTTCATCGCCGGCGCCGTGTAGTAGAAGCAACGCTGGCAGGGACTGGCGGGCTGACGAAGGCGGAACAAACAACAGGTACTCCATTTCTCGTTCCTCGCACTTCACCTTGTGCCGGGGGAAATCGCTGGCCGACAATCGCATCGGCAGAGCCACCAGGAAGAAAATGAGAGCGAAGGCCCGCGCGTTTTGAAGCACGATGTACTTGCTGTTGCGTTTGCTGTCCGATTGATCGTTCATGATACTTGGACTCCCATGGGCCCACGCTGGAGAGCGACGCGGTGAGAACTACGAAATGTATTCCCGGATATACGGGTCGCGCGACGCCGCGAGTTCACGCAGATCGCCGTCAAAAATAATCTTGCCATCGCGGAGGAGGAGAAAGCTCATCGGTACTTCCGAGCGTTGACCTTTGGGCAGCGCAACCATCTTCTCGTTGCGGAATTCATGCGTGGCCATGGTGAAGGCGTCCTGCAGGCGGTGGGTTACCATCAACGCGCTGGTCCTGTAAACGTCGCGCTGTTTCACGATCAACTCGACGATGGTATTGGAGGTCACGGGATCGAGTCCGCCGGTGGGAGAGTCGTAGAGGAGCACTTCGGGCTGCGTAACAATTGCGCGCGCAATGGCCACCCGGCGCCGCATCCCACCGGAGAGCTCCGACGGAAACATGTCGATCGCCTGTTCCATTTCCACGAAACGCAGAACTTCGCGCACGCGGCGATCGATCTCTTCTTCCGAGAGATGTTCTTCCATCATGCGGTAGGCAACATTTTCGCGAACCCGCAACGAATCGAAGAGTGCGCTCTCCTGAAACACAATCCCCACACGTCGGCGCAGCGCAAACAATTGCTGCTCCTTCATGCTGGTGACTTCCTGTCCCAGAAGAAAGATGCGTCCTGAATCCGGCATGGTCAGGCCCATGGCGAGTTTGAGAATGGTGCTCTTGCCGGAGCCAGCGACGCCGAACAATGCCTTGGTATCGCCCAGCGGCAGATGAAACGAAACGCGGTCCAGCACCACGTTTTCTTCAAATGCGATGGAGACATTGTCGAACACCACCGCGTCGACGGAAGAATCGCCCTGCTGAGTTGCAGGATTTTCGATGGGCAGAGTGGGCGACGACATGGACTACCTGTAACCCAGCAGCGCGAAGATCAGCTTGGTGACGAAGAAATCCACCACCAGAATCAGCACGGAGGAAGTGACGACGGCCTGGGTCGTGGAGCGGCCCACACCCTGCGTGCCGCCGCGGGTGGACATGCCGTAGTAGCAACCGATGGTGGCGATGATAAATCCGAACAAAACCGGCTTGATGAGTCCCATGAAAACGTCGCGGAACACCAGGGTCTGCCAGGCGTTGCTCCAGTACTGGCGCGAGTCCAATCCGAAGAGCAGGTGGGCGACCGCAAATCCTCCGAACAACCCGAGCAGGTCGGAAATGATGGTCAGAAAAAAAAGCATGAACACGGTCGCACCGATCCGCGGCGTGACCAGCTTCTTGCTGGGATCGGTGCCCAGGGCGCGCATGGCGTCGATTTGTTCGGTCACGACCATTGAGCCCAGTTCGCTGGCCATGCCGGAGGCGTTGCGGCCCGAAACCATCAATCCCGTAATGAGCGGGCCAAGTTCGGTGACCATGGATTTCGAAACCAGTTGTCCGATCAGAGTGATCCCGCCAAACCGCTCCAGCGTGCTCGCCGCGTTCAAGGCGAGTAGGGCGCCGATGGAGAGTCCCGAGAGCACCACGATGGGAAGGGAACCGACTCCAATGAGGTCGGCTTGTTGCAGAAGGTCGCCCCAGTAGAGAGGCCGACGAAAAAAATTGGACAGGGATTGCGCGGCCAGCAGCGAGTAATCCTGAATCGCCTTGACGGCGTCCTTGGCGACGTCGAAAGGCGAAATCATCTCCAGTTGGAGGGCCATATCCGTTCCACAGACTATAGCAGAGGAGAAATAAGAGTTGGAGAGCACGCTGGGCGGGCTGCGGGCTCGGAGGACGGATCTGCGATGGTCTGCGTATACTTCGATACCATGAAACGCGCGCGAAGGGGTCAGGTGTCCGACTATAGGTTTGCGGTTTGGAGAGGCAACGGCCAGTGAGCACGAAAATTAATTCTCAGACAAACGAAGCCGCGAAAGTCCCGCTCGCCGAATTCGTCGGATACTTTCTGTGGCTAGGAACGGTAGGATTCGGCGGGCCGATCGCGCTCGCCGGACACATGCAGCAGGACCTGGTGGACAAGCGCGGCTGGATCAGCAAAGAGGACTACGTGGAAGGCCTGGCCCTGGCGCAGCTTGCTCCCGGGCCACTGGCGGCGCAACTGGCGATTTATCTGGGCTACCTGCGCGCGGGTGTGATCGGCGCGACGGCTGTGGGCGTGGCGTTTGTCCTGCCTTCGTTCCTGATGGTACTGGCACTCTCGGCGGCGTATGTCCGTTTTGGCGGCTTGTCGTGGATGCAGGGAATGTTCTACGGCATCGGCGCGGCGGTGATCGGCATCATTGCGCGCTCCGCGTTCAAACTCACCCGGCTGACGCTCGGGAAAGACAAGCTGCTCTGGGGGATTTTCGCGGTGCTCGCAATCTCGACCGCGTGGACGTCGCGGGAAATTATCTGGCTGTTTCTGTTGGGTGGGTTGGTTACTCTTTTGGTCAAAGCTTTTCCTGGCCGAGCGCAGGCGGGAAGTGCGATGTCTTTATTGGTCGCGCCGGGAACATTCGCAATTTTCGGGACGAGTCGTCCGTTGCTGCAAATTTTTTTTTATTTCGCGAAGGCTGGGATGTTCGTGTTCGGAAGCGGCCTGGCGGTTGTGCCATTTCTCTACGGCGGGGTGGTGCAGGAACATCACTGGCTGACCGATCATCAGTTTGTGGACGCGGTGGCGGTGGCGATGATCACGCCCGGCCCGGTTGTGATTACCGTCGCCTTTATCGGCTATCTGGTCGCGGGCGTTACAGGGGCGACGGCAGCGGCGCTGGGAATATTTCTGCCCGTCTATCTTATCGTCATCCTGCTCGCGCCCTCGTACAAGCGCTGGGCGAAGAATCCGCAGTTGAATGCGTTTGTGCGCGGTGTGACAGCGGCGGCGACGGGCGCGATCGCAGGGGCGGTGGTGGTGCTGGCCCGGCGCTCGGTCTACGATTGGCCGACGATTTTCATTTGTGCGGCGAGTCTGGCAGTGCTCTTTCGCTGGAAAGTCCCGGAGCCGATTCTGATTGCGTGCGCGGCGGTGGCAGGGCTGCTGTTGCGGGCAGCATGAATTTGTAGCGCCGGCGTCCCGCCGGCGCTACTTTTAATCGCGGTTGTTCTTTTTTTTGATCTCGATACTTAGCCGTTTGATCTTCTGATTCAGCGTGGAGAGAGGCACGTGGAAGCGTTCGGCGGCCACGGTCTGATTCCAGTCACATCGTTCCAGCATGTCCATGATGATGCGGCGTTCGCAGTCTTCCATGATTTCAAACAAGGACGCGGCCGGATCGGTATCCATGATGGGAAGCGGCGTGCCCCGGCCCGCGATGTGGTCGGGGAGCAGGTCAGGTGTGATGTCCGTGCCGGAAGAGAGCACCACCGCGCGCTCAATGACATTTTCCAGTTCGCGAACGTTGCCCGGCCACGGATAGGTGACCAGCGGGCGCAAGGTCTCGGTGGTGACGCGTCGTCGCGGCCGTTCGTTTTCTTCCGAATATTTTTTCAGGAAGTGATCGACCAGCAGCGGTACATCTTCGCGGCGCTGACGCAAGGGCGGCAGATCGATCGTGATGACGTTGAGGCGGTAGAACAAATCCTCGCGGAAGCGGCCGTCCCGCACCATTTGCCGCAGATCGACGTTGGTGGCGGCGATGATGCGCACGTCCACCTGCATTTCCTGGATACCGCCGAGATGCATAAACTTTCGATCCTGCAGCACGCGTAGAATTTTGCTCTGCGTGTCCAGAGTCATGGTCCCGATTTCGTCCAGGAACAGGGTGCCGCGATCCGCCACTTCAAACAGGCCCTTCTTGGACGCGATGGCGCTGGTGAACGCGCCCTTTACGTGCCCGAATAAATTGGATTCGAGCAGGTCGGCGGGCATGGAGCCAGTGTTCACGGGTACGAACGGCCGGTCGCGTCGCGCCGAATGAAGGTGGAGTGCCTTCGCGATCAGTTCCTTGCCGGTTCCGCTCTCGCCCTGCAACAGGATGGTCGAGCGACTGGGCGCGACCTGGGCGACGAGGTCGAATATTTTCAACATGGGCTCGCTCTTGCCCACGATGTTGTCAAAGTCATAGCGCTGCTTCATGGCGCGCTTGAGCTGAACGTTTTCTTCTTCCGCGCGCTGGCGGGCTACGGCCGCGCGCACGTCGGCGAGCAACTTCTCGTTGTCCCAGGGCTTTTGGATGAAGTTCACGGCACCACCCTGCATCGCCCGAACGGCATTCTCCACCGTGCCGTAGGCGGTGATCATGATCACCGGCTGCAACGGATTCAGCAGGTGAATCTCGCCCAGCAGGTCCATGCCGTTCTTATCGGGTAGAGCGAGGTCGAGCAGCACGATATCGAAGCTGCGCTCGCCCAGCCAAACCATTCCTTCGCGGGCGGTCGCCGCGCTCGACACGGTATAACCCTCGAGTTGCAGCAGAGTTTCCAGCGACTCGCGGATTTCCGCTTCGTCGTCAATCACCAATACTCGGCCGAGGCTTTCCGGCAGGCTTTCCGGCGGAACCCGGCGCGAGATCACCGCTGCTTCAGACATGGACGACCTTCCTGATCAAGGGGAAATCGAGCGTGAACGTTGTTCCTTCGCCGGGACGGCTCTCCACTCGGATATTTCCTGCGTGCTCCTGAATGATGCCGTAGGTGACGGAAAGTCCCAAGCCGGTGCCGCGAGTCTGGCCTTCGGCAGGCGCCGTCTTGGTGGTAAAGAACGGATCGTAGATGCGTTGAATGTTTTCCTGCGCGATGCCGCTGCCGGTGTCGGAAACGCGCACGCTGACGGAGTCGCCGTTTTGCGTGCTCAACTGCAAGGTTCCGCCGCCGTTCATCGCGTCTTTGGCGTTCAGAAACAGGTTCAGGAAAACTTGCTGCAGTCGTCCGGCATTGGCGTGGATCGCGGGCAAGCCATTGTCGAGATTGCGTTCCACCTTCACGTTGGCAACTTTGAATTGATGTTCGAGCAGCGCGAGCGTGTCCTCGATCACCTTGTTCACGTTGACCTCCGTGAACTCGGTCCCAGTAGTGCGCGAGAAGTTCAGCAGGTTGTTGACAATTTCCGAGGCGCGGAAAGTCTGCTTGATGATCTTGTCGAGTACGCCGGCCTTGGGCGCGTCGGACTGCAGCTGCTTGGCGAGCATCTGCGTGTAGGAAGAGATCACGGCCAGCGGCGTGTTGACCTCGTGGGCCACACCCGCGGCCAGCAAGCCGATCGAGGAAAGCTTGTCTGCCTGCGACAGCTGGGCCTCGAGTTCCATGCGCTGGGTGATGTCGTCCATGATCACGAGGCGGCCGACGACGTGAAACTTGCGAGTAACCAGCGGCGCGATCGCGACATTGATGGTTCGCCATTCGCCCGTCGGAGTACCCATGCGGAACTTGTACAGGTTGTGAATCCCCGGATTCTGTCGTACCCGGTAGAACTCCTCGACGAATGCAGCCGGGAAAACTTCGCTCAGGGAACGTCCCACCGCCTGCCAGCGCGGCAGGGCATACATCACTTCCATCTGCGAGTTCCAGGACTCGATGCGGTCCTGTAAATCCACCGCGAGCACGCCCACGTTGATGGACTCGACGATGTTTTCGTTGAAGTCCTTCAGCCGCTCGTATTCGGTGATCTTCTGTTCGAGAGAAGCGTAGAGCCGTCCATTCTGGATGGCGATGCCGATGTATCCGGCCAGCGTTTCCAGCAGTTCCACGTCTTCGCTGGAAAGGAAATCGCCTTCCATCGTCTTGCCAAGTCCGAGAAATGCGATGGTTTTTTGCTGCGCGTGGCAGGGAATGTAGTAGTTGAGATCGAGACGCCCGATCGCTTCCTGCGCGGCTGGATTCTCCCGCGGCAATTGATGCGTGTTTTCAAAGAAGATGTGTCCGGCGGCATCTTCGATTCGCGTTTTTGCAAGAAACGAGAGATCGAGCCCGGTGACATGCGCGAGTCCGAACGACTTCGCGAGTTCAAAGTGCGACGAATCGTTGTTGGAGAGGAAGATCGCCACTCGGTCCACCATCAGCGTGCGGGCCAAGCGGTCCACCACCGACGCCAGCATCTTGTCGAGATCGGTTTCGGAACTCATCTCGCGCCCGAATTCGATCAGCGTGCGGCGGTAGTCGTAACGCGTGCGATAAAAGAACTGGTCGAGTTTGTCCTGAATCCACTTCCGTACCGGATCGAACAGCAGCGCCGTAACCACGACTGCCAGCATCAAACCGTAGGGGCCGGAGCTGGGGACGCGTGCGTGCACCAGTTCCGCGATGGCGGCCACGCCGGCGAAGTAGGCTCCCACAATCGCGGCTGCGGCCAGCGTGTAAGCCATGCCGCGCTTGAAGATCAGGTCCACATCCATCAGCCGATAGCGGAAGATGGCGTAGCCGAAGGTCAGCGGCAGCAGTCCCAGCGACAACACCGAAACCTTCTGGCCGAGGGAAGGCATCGTGCCAAACAAATAGGGCAAAACGTAGAGCAGCGTGAATGGTGTAATCGCGAGAATTGTGCCGCGGGTAATCCACTTCAATTGCTGGCGCAGGATGGGCGTGGTGGCGTGCCGGTAGCTGTCGACGAGCACTGCGGCTGCCGCGACGAAGAACAGAGTCGAGTATCCCCAGTGCAGGCGATCCAGATTCCATCGCAGACGCTCACTGGCTTGCAGGAATTGGAGCGCCAGTATGTGGACGCCGAGCAACATCAACCCTGGGATATACAGCAGCGGAACCGACCAGCGGTTTCGAGCCACAAAGCCGCGGCGCTCCGGAAAAGTCAGCGCGAAATGCAGGAACAGAGCAGGCTGCAAAAGCCACGCGACTTCGTTACACCAATAAACGCTCCAGTCGAATTCGTTGAATTTGCCGGTGTAGTGGAACGAGTAGAAGATGAACGACACCAGGCAGAAAATATAAAAGTGGGTGGACCCGGCCGCCGTCCAGCGCCGCAGGAGAACATACAGGCCGATGCCCAGGTAGATGAGCGCGATCAAGCGCAGCCAGTCGTTCATGGATCGCTCGGCGGGAGCGAGCACGACTTGAACATTCAACGGCACCGTCCCGCGAATCAGCGAGTAGGTGGCTTTGGACCAAACGCCTGAGTAGTAAAGTTGCCGAGCGAGGGCGGCGGATGTCTCTACTTTACGTTCGTTGACGCTGAGCACGACATCGCCCGTGCGGATGCCCGCCAGTGCCGCCGGACCGTTGGCGTCCAGTTTGTCGGCGACCAGTTGACCTTTGCGCTCGAGCCACCACACTCCGTCGTCGGGGATGGCGAAGGAGCGCTCAACTTTGTAGTTGTATCCCGCGAAGACGACCGCCGCCACAGTCAGCAGCACCAGGATGCTAGCGGTAAGGCGAGTCTGAAATTCCCGGTTCATGGGTGGAAGCGGTGCCGCCACGGCCGATCCAGCAGTCGACCGCCATCTACCCATTAGCAACTTGTCTGCCACGATCTGTGATTCCTTGTACAAATAAGTCACTGCCACAGAATAACTTCCACAATTATAGAGACGAATCCCAGAGTTAGCTATGGTTTATGGGATCGTAATTCCTGTTTTTAATATTCTCAAATCAGACAGTTATCGCCAACTGCTTGTAAAAAATGGGGCTCCTGGATGCCTGGGATGGGAACTTGCGAAGGTTGTAGCGGGGCGGGAAGCGAAGAGTGTGGGATTTCTAAAATGGCGGACGGGCCAGGAGCCTCCAAAATCGCTGCTTAGAACTCGGTTAGAAATGGAAGGGTGCGGGAACCTTCCCCGGATTCCCGAACCCTTCCATACTCACTCGCCCAACTTACTTAAGCGTGGCGAGCAAAGTCACTGGCGAAGTGGTCGCGTTCTGGGCGCGCAATTCAGCTTCCGCGCGGCTTTCCGGCAGTCTGTAGGTCAGGTTGTTGCCGGCAATTCTGATCTCCGACAGGAAGTATTGGTTGCCGTAGCGCTCGAACACCATCACCGTGCGGTTGTCCTTGCTTTCATTCGCCCGGGACGACGCAACCAGCGCCGATTTCTTCGCTTCAAAATTGTGAATGGAGAGAATATCCCTGTCGGTGGTGACCACACATTCACCGGCCGGAACAATCTTGTTGCCGACCATGAAGTCGAACGGCACTTGGCTGACAACCGTCCTGGTGAGCGACTGCGCCACCAGCAGGCCCGAGAGCAACAGTAACGTCACCGGGAGCATCCACTTTGCGTTTTTCATAAGACACCTCGTCTATAGAATCGGGAAGCTCGGCGAAGAACCTGTCTTTCGTTCCCCACAAAGTGAAGCGATCTTGAACCGAATCGCAGGAAACGTCCATGGAGCCAGTCTGAAGCGAGATGAATTGATCTGAAGAACCACAAAGCAGCTTCGGGCTGCGAGCTTCGGGCTGCGAACAACACGATGCGAAGAGAGCGATGAACCAG
>JAYTFO010000151.1:0-7996 GCA_043734305.1 Acidobacteriota bacterium
CGCAAGAGGATCGGCTACCGCGGCCTGATCTGCTCCGATGATCTCGAAATGGGCGGAGTGCTCGCAGCCGCGCCGATCGAGCAGGCAACCATCGGACACATCCGCGCCGGCGGCGATCTCGGCCTGATTTGTCATCAGGAAGATTTCATCGTGCGGGCATACGAAGCAATGGTCCGCGAGGCCGAACGCGATCGCAAGTTTGCGCAGCGCGTGGAAGAATCGTCGCGGCGAGTGCTGGCATTCAAGAAGAAATGGAAGCCGAAGCGAGTTCCAGCCCCCACTCTCTCCACTACCGAGAGACTCACCCGCCACATTTGGGAATTCGGCGAAGAAATTCGGCTCGCCATTCTCGATTGCTCGAAGAACGAGCGCCAGGAGCGATCCCTATGATCGTCGCAGGCGTGATGAGCGGAACTTCGGCAGACGGAATTAATGTTGCGCTGGTGCGCATCGCGGAACGCGGGCGGGGGCGCCCGCGCCACACTCTTCTTGCTCACGCCGAATACGGGTTTTCGGTTAAAGTTCGGCGCGCGATTCTCAACATGATGAACGCGGAGTCAGCTCGCGTGGCTGACCTCGCACGATTGAATTTTCTTCTCGGCGAACTTTACGCCGATGCGATCTCCGAAACTACACGCGCACACCGCATCAAACTCGACTTGATCGGATGTCACGGCCAAACGCTGTATCACCAGGGGACCGCCGCGCCGTTTCTTGGACGCAAGCTCGCCGTCACCTGGCAGACCGGCGAAGGCGCGGTGATCGCAACGCGCCTCGGTGTTCCGGTGGTCTCTGATTTTCGTCCCGCGGATATGGCGGCCGGTGGCAAAGGTGCGCCGCTGGTACCGTTCCTCGACTACGCTCTCTATCGCGATTCGCAAATCGGACGCATCGCGCAAAATATCGGAGGCATTGCCAACCTCACCGCGATTCCCGCCAACGCCAGGCCCGATCAAGTCATTGCCTTCGATACCGGCCCGGGCAACATGTTGATCGACGCCGTCACCGAGAAGTTATTTGGGAAGCGCTACGATAAAGACGGCCGCATCGCAGCCTCCGGACGTGTGCTCGATAATCTACTCACGCAATTCATGAAGGCGCCATTCTTTCGTCAAAAGCCACCCAAAACGGCGGGCCGCGAAGAATTTGGCCGAGCTTATGCCAAAGAATTTCTCCGCCGTTGCGGACGAACCGACAAGCGCGACGTTATTGCCACAGCCACAGCGCTCACCGCCCGCTCCATCGCCGACGCGGTCCAATGCTTCGTGCTTCGCAGACGCGGACGCTATCAGGAAATGATTGTCTCCGGCGGCGGCGCGAATAATCCAACGCTCATGGCGATGCTGCGCAATGAAATTGCGCCGCTTGGAATCGCCCTGCGCTTTTCTGACGAGCTCGGCGTGCCCTCGGAAGCAAAAGAAGCCGTCGCGTTCGCCGTGCTCGCCTATGAAACATGGCATTGCAGGCCGTCCAACGTGCCGTCGGCAACGGGGGCGAAGCGGGCGGTGATTCTGGGGAAAGTTTCCTATGCGTAGGACGCAGTCTCAGCCATGCAGCGACAGCAGGTCCTTCGCTCCGCTCAGGATGACAATTCTTAAAGGGAGTTTGGGGTGCTTACTCTTCCTCCTTCTCTCGTGCTCCCAGCCCCCCGATCCCAACACGCTGGTCATGATCATCGAGAGCAGTCCGACGAATCTCGATCCTCGGGTTGGCCTGGACGCGCAATCCGAACGCATTGGCGAACTTCTCTTTGACGCTTTGCTCACGCGCGACGAGCACCTGAATGTTCAGCCCGGCTTGGCGGAACGATGGGAGACGCCCGATCCACTGATTTATGTTTTTCATCTGCATCACGGAGTGACGTTTCACGACGGCCATCCGCTTACTTCGCGCGACGTGAAGTGGACGTTCGATTCCCTGCTCGCTGGAAAACTCCTCAGCACCAAGGCGGCGACGTATCGCTCTGTCGATCGCATCGACGCACCCGACGATTTCACCGTGATATTTCATTTGAGGGAACCGAACTCCACGCTGCTCTGGAACCTCTCCGAAGGTTCGATCGGGATCGTGCCCTACGGTTTGCTGGATGAAATCACCGCGAAGCCGATTGGTTCTGGTCCATTCAAGTTCGTTAGCGCCGAACTGGACAAGGACGTCATCCTCGAACGCAACGACAACTACTGGGGCACGAAAGCGCGGTTGGCGCGCATTCGTTTTATCGTCGTGCCTGATACCACTACGCGCGCACTCGAACTGCGCAAGGGCAGCGCGGACGTCGCCATCAACGCGTTCCCTTCCGACATGGTGCTGGCGATCGCGAAGGAACAAAAACTTGCCATCGAGCGCGCGCCCGGAACCATTCTGTCGTACATGGCGTTCAATCTCCGTGATGCGTTGCTCAAGGACGTGCGGGTGCGCCAGGCGATTGCCTATGCGATCGATCGCCAACCGCTGATTGATTACATCTGGCGCGGGTTTGCCCGGCCGGCGGCCAGTGTGCTGCCTCCGCAAAGTTGGGCGTACGATTCGAATATTCCCACTTTTCAGCACGATCCCGAAAAAGCGCGGCAGATTCTCGACGCCGCCGGATATCGCGCTGTCAACGGAATCCGCTTTCACCTGACCATGAAGACTTCCACCGAAGAGTCGACGCGACTGCTTGCCGCCGTCCTGCAACAGCAATTGCGCGAAGTGGGAATTGCCCTCGATATCCGCACGTTTGAGTTCGCAACTTTCATGGCGGATGTCACCAGCGGCGCTTTCCAGTTTTATTCTCTGCGCTGGATCGGCGGAAACGAAGATCCCGATATCTTCGACACCGTATTCCACTCCACCAACATTCCGCCCAAAGGCCGCAATCGCAGTTTCTATTCCAATCCGCGCGTGGATGCTCTGATCGACCGAGCCCGCCGCGAGCGCGACCAGGCCGTCCGCAAGCGCCTCTACGCGGAACTCCAGGAAGTTCTGGCGCAGGACATGCCGTATGTGAATCTCTGGTATTTCGACAACGTCCTGGTCCATTCGAAACGCGTGCGCGGCATCACGCTGAATCCGTCCGGAAATTACAATTTTTTGAAAACCGCTGAAGTGCAGTAGGCGGTTGTCGGTTGCCAGTTGCCAGTCAGAAACCGCCACCAATTCTCGCGTGATACCATCGAAATTCGACCTGTGAAGCCTGCGGAAGCTGTCTTACCGTCGGTTTGGCGAAGCAACTGACTACTGGCAACCGGGGACTGATTTCTTGAACATTCTCTTCATCGGCGACATTTTTGGCCGCCCTGGGCGCACCATCGTCAAGGACCGCCTGCCGGATCTCGTCAAAGAGCACTCCATCGATCTGGTGATCGCCAACGGCGAAAACTCTGCTGCCGGATTTGGCATCACACCGCAGCTGGCCGACGAACTCTTCGATCTCGGCATCGACGTCATGACGACCGGTAATCACGTCTGGGACAAACGCGAAATCATCGAATACTTTCAGATGGCGGATGGCAACCCGCACAGTCCTGCGAAACGACTGTTGCGTCCGGCAAATTTTCCCGCCAGCATGCCCGGCTGGGGAGTGTACGAGGGCGAGAAGAAGGGCATCAGCTACGCCGTCATCAACCTGCAAGGGCGCGTCTTCATGGGCGCGAGCGACGATCCCTTTCGGTTCGTGGACAAGCTGCTGGAAAAGATCAAGGCGAAAGTCATCTTCGTCGACTTCCACGCCGAGGCCACTTCTGAAAAAGTCGCTTTCGGCTGGTATCTCGATGGACGCGTAACCGCCATCGTGGGAACGCACACCCACATCCCCACTGCCGACGAAATCGTGTTACCCAAGGGGACGGCCTATATCACCGATGTCGGGATGACGGGCCCGTATGACAGCGTGATCGGCGTCCGAAAAGAGTTGGTGGTCGACAGGTTCTTGCACGGGATGCCGGCGCGCTTCGAAGCTGCAACGGGAGATGTCCGGCTGTGCGCGGTGGTCGTCGAGTGTGACGGCAAGACGGGCCGCGCCACACGGATGCAACGCCTGATGCTGAAGTAAACCGCAATCCCCCCGTTACGACCGTAGTTCCCTCACTCTGATTTCTCTTGCAAGACACCGGCGGCAACGCATTCTATAGTGGTACAGTCATGCGATTGCTGTTTACAGGAATTTTGCTGTTGAGCGCTGCGGCCTGCCTGGCCGCTGACGGCGCGTCCACCGCTTTGCCCACTAGTTGTTCAGACGCCGGTGCGCCCGCTTGCAAGGCGTCTTCGAAAGACCTCAAAGCCGCTCGTCAGGCTTTTTCTCGCGGACTAAAGTATCAGCAGTCAAAGAATCTGGACGAGGCTTTCTCGGAATTCGAACAAGCGTCGCGACTCGTCCCGCAAAACGTCGAGTACCTCACGGCTCGCGAGATGCTGCGGCAGCAAGTGGTGTCATCCCACCTGGAGCAAGGCAATGACCATCTCCAGAACGGCCGCCAGGTAGAAGCGCTGGCCGATTTCCGGCTCGCCTTGCTACTCGATCCCCAGAATGACTTCGCGCAACAACGTCTGCAGGATGCGGTCGGTCCACCGCCGGTTCACACCGTGGGCACCCCCCAACTAGTCACGAGCGTGGACGCGTTGGCTTCCAAACCCAAGGAAGAACGCCACGATTTCCACTATCGCGGGGACTCGCGCGGTCTGATCACCGCGGTCGCGTCCAGCTTTGGGCTGACCGTAATTTTTGACGACGCCTTCCCCAACCGCCGCGTTCATTTCGACGTTGAAGATGTTGATTTTCCCACCGCCATGCGTGCGGCCGAGTCGGTGACCAAGAGTTTCGCCGTCCCGCTCGACGAAAAAGTTCTGTTCGCAACCCTCGACAGCCCAGAAAACCACCGTCTCTACGACCGCATGGGCATGCGCTCTTTTTACATTCCGGGTGGCGCTTCCGCACCGGAACTCAATGAACTATTGAACTCGTTGCGGTCGCTGTTTGAATTGCGCTTCGCGAGTTTGAACGTCTCCTCCAGCGTGATTACTGTTCGCGGCCCACAAGGCATTCTCGAAGCAGCCAGTCAGTATCTCGATACGCTTGATTCCGGACGTCCGGAAGTGCTGCTCGACGTGAAGGTGTATGAAATCGATCACAGCTTCGCGCGCAACATCGGCGTTCACATCCCCAGCAACTTTCATCTCTTCAATATTCCGCTGGCCGCCTTGCTGGCCCTGAGTGGACAGAACATTCAGGATCTGATCAACCAGCTCATCGCCTCCGGCGGAATCAATCAAGCCGGCAATGAGGCAATCCAGGCCCTCCTCGCCCAACTGCAAAGCCAGCAAAGTTCGCTCTTCAGCGAGCCCGTGGCCACCTTCGGAGGCGGCGCCACGCTGTTTGGACTCACCCTCGACCAGTTGCGGGCCAGCCTGTCGCTCAACGAGAGTTCCGTGCGCGCCCTCCAACACATGACCTTGCGTGCCAGCCACGAGAAAGAAGCCACCTTCAAGCTGGGTTCGCGTTATCCGATTATCAATGCCAGCTTCTCGCCCGCTTTCAACAGTGCCGCCATCGCCCAGGTCATCGGAAACAATTCCTTCCAGGCGCCCTTCCCATCCTTCAACTATGAGGACTTGGGGCTCACCATCAAGGTCAAGCCCTCCGTCCACGGCACTTCTGATGTGAGTATGCAGTTGGAAATTCTGTTCCGCACTCTGGCAGGAGCAAGCATGAATGGCGTGCCCGTGATTGCCAATCGCGAATACAAGGGAGGCATAGCTCTGAAGGAAGGCGAACCCGCCGTGGTGGCGGGAATGGTCACCAAGACCGATCAGAAAAGTCTAAGTGGACTGCCCGGCTTTTCGCGAGTTCCGGGACTTCGATCGCTGACCGCCGAGAGTTCCAAGCAGGAAGAAGACAACGAACTCCTGATCGTGATCACTCCCTACGTAGTTCGCGAACAGGATCGTACCGAGACACCGGAGATTTGGCTGAGCAAGTGAGAGCAAGCTCTTAGCCATTAGCTGTTAGCTCTTAGCCAAGATAGTCGAAACTGGAGGCTTTGGCTAAAAGCTAACGGCTAAGAGCTGAGCGCTACCGCCCCGCGAAACAAATTCCGCACGGCACGCACCACCAGTCGAATCACTATAACGATCACGACCAGTAACGCGAGCACGATCAGCGAAGCCAGCACCGGATGCTGCGTGGAAAACCAGATCAGGAAAATCGCCAGCACATCCTCGCCCATGCTGAGTGAGATGTTCGAAACCGGCTCCGGCGAAGGCGTGACCGCTGCCCGCGCGGCTGTTTTCCCACCGTGCGCCGCCAATGCGATTGCCCCGCCCGCCAGCGTCGCCAGCAACTGCTTCTCCGGCGAGAGCTGCGCAGTTGCCTGATAGGCGATCAGCGCCGCGACGGGCACTCGAACAAAGGTGTGCAGCGCGTTCCAGAGGAGATCGAAGGCAGGGATCTTGTCGGCAACTAGTTCTATGACAAACAGTAGAACGGATGCCCCAATCACCCACCAGCTGGCAATCAGATGCAGCCCCGGCGGCAGATCCAGGACGCCCATGTGCGCCAGTACTCCTAGAGTCCCCACCGTGGCATAGACGTTCAGCCCAGCCGCGAAGCTGGTGGCAACCAGCAACCCCACGAGTTCAGTTCCGCCCAGTTTCATGGGAGCCAGAATACCTTAGTGCAGGTCTTGGGTCTTGGGCCTTAGGTCCTAGGAAAAGCGCGATCAGTCGTCGATCTTGCTAGTTTATGTTAACGCCGCACCCGGTTCGAACCCGCTGCCCGGAACCGAGCACCCAGGACCTAACACCTGCCCCAAAGCAAAAGGGTCGCGCGCGGGCGACCCTTTGTTCGTTCTAAGTCTCTGATTACAGCGTGGATTCGATTTCGAAGCCCCAAGCTTCCAGCAATGGTTCGGGAATGTACTTCGAATTCTTATTCCGACGGGCCCATTCCCGCAAGCGCGTGGACCGCAGGTATTGATCGGGGGAGAGCTTGTACTCCCGCACTACCTGTTCAAATTCGGTGATCGTAGGAGTGACGGGCCCGATCGGCTCGGGCTTGCCCCAGTTCGGATTTCCGCGTCGCTTTGCCATGGGGAAGAAGACCCTTTCTTGCGTAAGATAACGGCCACTACTGTGTTTCGTATATAGTTTGATTCCAAAAACTGTACGCGGGATTCACGCCGCGTCAATAAATCCAAGCGCAGCACAGCACCATCGATGCACGTGAAATGCTATGGAAACTACTGATAATAATGGGTTTCTTTCGATAAGTCAATAAAAAAAGGCCCTCTGCGCGCTTTTGTCCGTATCCCCTTTCCATCCAGTCACTTCCAGCGCTCGCCGTTCCTCACGGTACTCTGCCTCTCACTTCAAGATCCGCGTCCTCCTGCCGACAAACCCCGGTATTGCCATGGCCCATGCCGTCACTCGTCGGTGACCAGCGTAACCGGAAGATCAGGCCATGGCGTTGACCTTGAAATTCCATAGACTTAGAGTGCGAAGTAGGGTGTTTTGATCGAACTCCCGTCCGCCTCCCTTTGCCCGGCGAGCGAAGCATGCGGTAAGTGGAAGTTCGATCCGATGCAAAGCATATGAATCTGAAGTGTCTACTGGTGAGTTCCGACGAAAAGACCGTGCGCATCCTGCGCCGCGTTCTCAGCGATCTTGAGATCCTCGTCGACCATTGCGACACTCCCGACGCCGCCATTCGCAAGCTCACGCGTCAGCGTTTTGAATCTATTATTGTGGATTGTGCTGTCCCCGACGAAGGCGCAAACATTCTCAAGGCCGCCAAGGCTGCGCCGGCCAATAACCGGGCTATCGGAATCGTACTGGTCAACCCCGCCCTGGGAATGCGCGGCGGCTTTGATATGGGCGCACATTTTGTTCTGCATAAGCCGCTCTCCGGCGAACGAGCCAAGGCCAGCTTCCGCGCCGTCCGTGCCCTGATGAAGCGCGAACGACGACGCCAGTTGCGGGTCCCGGTCCAGATTCCCGTCGAGTGCCGCGCCTTCGGCAGCGC
>JAYTFO010000152.1:0-4865 GCA_043734305.1 Acidobacteriota bacterium
ACAAGGAGAAAAATGGCCCGTTATACCGATGCAGTGTGTCGTCTATGCCGTCGGGAAGGCATCAAGCTCTTCCTGAAAGGCCCGAAGTGCTTCACGGACAAATGTCCGATTGAGAAGCGCAACTACGCTCCCGGCCAGCACGGGAAAGACAAGAAAACCAAGATCGTAGGCTACGGCCTGCAATTGCGCGAAAAACAGAAAGCCAAGCGCATCTACTTCACTCAAGAAGGACAGTTCCGGAATTATTTCGAGAACGCCGTCCGGTCCCAGGGTGTGACGGGCGCCAAGCTCCTCGAACAACTTGAGCGCCGGTTGGACAACGTGGTCTTCCGGCTGGGCTTCGGCATTTCGCGCCGGCAAGCTCGCCAGTTGGTTCGCCACGGACACGTTCTGGTCAATGGAAAGAAAGTTAACATTCCATCGTACGAAGTCACCGTAGGCGAGGAGATCGCGATTCGCGAGAGCAGCCACAAAGTGCCGATTCTCGAAATCGCGAAGGAATTTGCTAGCCATCAGCCCGCGCCAGTATGGTTGGAAGTCGATCGCGATGCCTACAAAGGCCGTGTGATCGCGCTGCCAAGACGCGAAGATATCCAGCTGCCGGTGAATGAGCAGCTGATTGTTGAGTTGTATAGTAAGTAACGGCGCGTCCGTCGTTCGTCCTTCGCTATTCGCTGGAACCGGGTGCTATACCGGGGGGTGCGAACGGCGAGAAGCGGACGACGAACGACCAGGTTTTTTTTGGCCTGTTTCGTGCCAGATCAGCCCGCAGCGGCGCTTGATCCGAACTTAGTACCAGGCCGGTTCGGAGAGCCGTCGCGGAGCCATATGGCCGAGAGGAGTAACACCAATGTTGTGGAAGGGCTTTCAAAAACCGAAACGGCTGGCAAGCGATGCTACCGGCCTCACCGACAAGTACGGAATGTTCTGGGCGCAGCCTTTTGAGCGCGGCTTTGGCACGACCATCGGGAACGCTCTGCGGCGCGTGCTGCTGAGTTCGATCGAAGGAGCGGCGGTTACCGCGGTAAAGATCGAAGGCGTCCTGCACGAGTTCCAGTCAATTTCCGGCGTGGTTGAAGATGCGACCGACGTCATCCTGAATCTGAAGCAGATTCCATTCAAGCTGGCAGGCGAAGGTCCGAAAGCGATCTACCTGCGTGCGGATCAGCCGGGTGTGGTCACCAGCGGCATGATCGAGGCCGACGGCGACGTGGAAGTTCTGGACAAGGAAATCTACATTGCGACGGTAAGCGAAGGCGGCAAGCTCGATATGGAAATGCGCCTGAAGCGTGGGCGCGGTTACGTTTCCGCCGACAAGAATTTTGAAGACGATCTGGGCATTGGATTTATTCCCATCGATTCCGTTCACTCGCCGGTGCGCAAGTGCAACTACACCGTGGAAGCGGCGCGTCTTGGGCAGATTACCGACTACGACAAGTTGACCCTCGAAGTCTGGACCAACGGTTCGATCACTCCTGGCGATTCGATCGGGTTGGCGGCGAAGCTGTTGAAGGATCACATGAATATCTTCATCAACTTCGAAGAAGAAATCGAAACCGCATCGTCGAGCGACGAGCGCAAGCCCGAGATTAAGAACGAGAATCTGAACCGCTCGGTCGAAGAACTGGAACTCTCGGTGCGCAGCTACAACTGCCTGAAGAACGCGAACATTCAGTCGATCGGCGAACTGGTGCAGAAGACCGAAGCCGAGATGCTCAAGACCAAGAACTTCGGGCGCAAGTCGCTGAACGAAATTAAAGAAATCCTGTCCTCGATGGGCCTGAGTCTGGGCATGAAGATCGACGAGCACGGCAATGCCGTACCCGGACCGACTTCGAACCAGATCCTGCCCGCGTCGGCATACGGCGATAACGATCTGTAAAGCAGTTGCCAGTGGCCAGTGGTCAGTCGCCAGTTCATCTGACCCGGTCCTCTGGCACTTGTCTGAAGAACCACTGGCAACTAGCCACTGGCAACTGACAACTGGGGTTTAGACATGCGTCACAAGGTTGCGGGATACAAACTCGGGCGGAACACGTCGCATCGACGGGCGTTGTTCCGGAATATGGTTACGTCGCTGATCATGGAAGAGCGGATCGAAACGACGGCCGTCAAAGCGAAGGCGGTGCGTCCGCTGGTCGAGAAGATGATTACGCTCGGCAAGAAGGGCGACCTGGCGGCGCGCCGGCAGGCTGCCGCTTACCTGATGACGAAAGACGCGGTCACCAAGCTGTTTGATACGGTGGCTCCGCGTTTTGGCGATCGCCAGGGCGGATATCTCCGGATTGTCCGCACCGGGTGGCGCAAGGGCGACGGCGCCGATACGGCGTTCATCGAACTGCTGGGCAGCGAACAGGTGCTCGACGAAAAGCGGCAGAAACGTGCCGAAGTCCGCACCAAGAAAGCCGAAGAAAACCGCAAGGCGATGGAAAGCGCCGACGCGCAAGCGGAGCACGAAAAAGCTCTGCAAGCTGAAACCGAAGACAAGGAAGACAAGAAAGAATAGTGCTGCACCAGCCGCGTCTTCGTGCGGTTGGTAAATGTCGTGGGTATACCAAAAGGGGCGTTCGATTTCGGACGCCCTTCTTTTACTCTTCCGCAGCTTCCTATTGTCCGACCGTTCCGCTCGCGGTGCCGATAAAACCGGTCTTGTTATCGAGCACAGCCAGTCGGAGATTCTGCCCTCCCGCAGGCAGATCCATATCGAGCGGTACCATCATCCCTTTGTCGAGAATTTGCTGATACGTGGCGGCGTCAAACGTGCGATCGACTTTCAAGCTGCGTGTTCCCATATTCTTGCCGTCCGCGCTGTAGAGGCTGGCGTAGATGCTGACATTCATCTTCTTGCTGCCGCCGGCGTCCTCGGCGGTGAGGGTGTGAGCGTCCACCAGGAAAACCACCCGCATTTTGCCGGGATCGGTGGGCTTGGCTTGCGCCATGAAGGCGATCTGCGTCGCGGGCGCTCCAATCTCGAGGGTATTGGCAACATCTTGTTCGAAATTGCCTTTCTTGTCCTGTGCCGGATCCAGTGCGTAAAACCCCTTGCGATAGCGCAACTGCGCATCACCCTGGTCGACTTTTACCTTGAGGTTGCGAAACTTTCCATCCCACTTCTTGTTCTCGGGGTAATAGCCGAGCGAGTAGGAGGCCTTCTCGTCCGACACGGCCAGAGTGATTCCATCTTTGATCTCATTCTGGTTGATGTAGGCCTTGCCTCCGGTCTGTGAGGCGACTGTTCTCATCGTGCCCTGACTTGACTGTTGAGCCGACAGAGTGGAAATTACGCGGTCGGTGACAGCGGTATCAGTGTAGACCGATCCCTGCATGGTCGCGGAGCTTTCCATGCCGCTCATTAGGCCGGTGACGTCCACCGGATAGATCGCGATATTGGTGCTCGCCAATTGCGATTCGGCCTCCTTGATTTCCTGGCCGTGCAACTGCCTGGACTCGGCAGCCATCGACCCGGCGGCGTTTACCGAAACCGATCGCTGACTGCCCTGGCCGGGAAGGTCGGCCAGCAGTTCCGCTTCGCTCATGTTGCGATCTTCGGGAACCAGGTCGAACGGCAGCGATGCCGTCAGCCACACGACGTTCTTGCGGCCCGGCAGGCCCCCGAGGATTCTGGCCAGCGCTTTCATCGCTTCAATCGTGATCATGGTTCGGCGTTCGAGGTTGTAGCCCACCTGAAGGTCCGCGAACTGTTGGGCTCCCACTTGGGCCGATGCAATAGCTCCAGCCATAGCATCGCCCCTGAGTCCGGTGGAAACGCCATGCGATTCCGGCGCTGGTGCCGCGCCCTGCAAGATCGGCGACTGGGGCCTCAGATTCTTGATCGCCGTCATGAGAACCTGCGGATCGCTGGTAAATTGCTGAAGCACACGCAGTTGGTCGGTCAGTGTGAGCACGGCCATGGGGTGTCCGTTCTTTCCTTGCTCCACGACGTACTTCAACATCTGCGAACGAGCGTAGGCCTGATCCTTGAACGGCGAATTGGTCGCATCGAGTAGTAAAACCGTTGGAACCCCTGTGGGTCCTACATGCTCGGGACGGTTTGTAAGAATTCCCGGAGGCGCTGCCGCCGGCGCCGGTCCGGTTGCGACTCCCGGCGGAACGAACACGGAAACTTTCTGTTTCTTGCCGTTTTCCTCGACCGTAAAATTTTCCGCTTTCAGGCCGGTGACGGGCTGACCCTTCTTGTCGGTGACCACAACGTCCACCATGACCAGCCGCGTATTGGTGCGGATCGTCATCGACGGAACATCCGGTGGCGCCTGCGCGCTCAGCAGTGCTGGCCCGACGGCCATATTGAAAATCAGCGAAGATACGAGGACGGCGCGAAACGGCAAATTACGCAACATAACACCTCCAAGGGCGCAGCAGAACTGAGAGGAATATCGGAATTTACCTTGTTTCCGCCCATTTAGCAATCAACGCCTCTGCGTTTTGCCTGTGCACTTGCGCGTGACTTTTAGTACTCGGATTTGCCTGATGTTCTCGCGCTGCCTACAATAGGAATTATTCAGTCGAAATCTTATGATCCATTTTCCAGTTCCCGAAGCCCTCACCTTCGATGATGTTTTGTTATTGCCGGCGCGGTCGGAAGTTGTGCCTGCGCAGACCAACACCTCGACGCAGGTTTCCCGCAACATTCGCCTGAATATTCCGATCATCAGTGCGGCCATGGACACGGTGACGGAATCGCATATGGCGATTGCCATGGCCCAGCAGGGAGGTTTGGGGATTATTCATCGCAACCTGACCATCGAGCAGCAAGCCAACGAAGTGGACAAGGTGAAGCGGTCGGAAAGTGGCATGATCGTGGATCCGGTGACCATGCAGCCGGACGCAAAGGTTTCCGATGCGCT
>JAYTFO010000153.1:0-7528 GCA_043734305.1 Acidobacteriota bacterium
CCGGGAAAATGATGCGCAGTCCGCTCGCGGGCGGTCCGGCAGAAGCCGTGATGGAGATCAAGGGGCATCCCGTAGTCTTCGTCGGCGGAGACCCCACAAATACGATCGGAGGCTTTCCCAGCTTCCGATGTCCAGCGCACGCCAGTACCAGTTGCGTTCTCGCCGAAACAGACGAGTCTCACGTTGTCTTCACAACCTTTGATCCGCTCCAGGGGCGAAAGGGAGAGCCGGTCAAGGTTGTGAGCGAACCGGACAACACGAGCTGGGACCTTTCCGCCGATGGAACCCGCGTCGCCCTTACCGTCTTTGACTACAAAGCTGGCAATGTCCAAATCGTTCCGCTCGCGGGAGGAACGCCGCAGAAATTGAATGCCATGCCTTGGACGGAACTGACTACGGTCGCATGGGCAGCCGATGGCAAGAGCCTGTTTCTGGCCAGCCACTCTTCGCGCGGCTCGTCGATTGTCCGGGCACCTTTGACCGGCGAACCGAAACTGCTCTTCAAACAACCCAGCTGGGATATTTTTTCGCTAGCGCCTTCGCCCGATGGCCGCTACCTGGCGTTTGGCCCGGTCATCACCACCGCCAACGCCTGGACGATTCCGGCGTTCCCGCGGAAATGAAGTTGGAGCGGTTCGCTGGGCGATGACCCAGCACAGAGCCGGATGTTCTGGGTGACAAGACCATCGGAAATCCCGAGGATGCGGACGCGTGCTACCATTTCGCCGTGGTAATCTCCGATACAACCCCCGAGGCGCGGGCACGCCAGACTGAAATTCTCCGCGCCATGTCGGGTGAAGAGCGCATGCGACTGGCGTACGAGATGAGCATGTTCGTACGGGAGATCGCGGCAGAAGGCATCCAGCGCGATCATCCGGACTGGACCGAAGCCGAAATCGCGCGCGAACTGTTGCAGCGGGCTTTCTTTCCCGCTCCCTTGCCACGCTGGCTCCGATGAGCATCGAGGACGTATTCCAAAGAATTACCTCAGCGCTTGAACACACGGGGATTGCCTACATGCTTTCGGGATCGTTTGCGAGCGCGTATTACGGCGCGGCGCGCTCCACACAAGACATCGACGTCGTCATCCATGCGACTTCCGAGCAGCTATGCTCCTTCATCGGCAAGTTGCCAGTGAGCGAGTATTACGCGGACCTTGAGTCGGCGCTTGAGGCCCACCAGCGGCAATCGTTGTTCAATGTGATCGACCAAGCCACCGGCTGGAAGATCGATTTCATCATTCGCAAATCGCGTCCTTACAGTCAGGAGGAATTCCGTCGCCGCCAGCGAGCGACTTTGCATGGCGTTGCCCTTTACATGACGACTGCGGAAGACGCAGTCATCTCCAAGCTGGAGTGGGCCAAACTGGCGCAATCCCGGCGGCAGATTGAGGATGTGACCGCAATCTTACGCGTGCGGTGGGACGCCTTGGACCATTCGTATTTGGAACAGTGGATTGGCGAGCTGGGACTGACGAAGGAATGGGGCGAGGCACAGCGTGCGGCGGAGATTGCGAATTGATGCAGAACCCCGTGGGACCAGCCCGACCGTTTAAAGTTGTGGAATTCAGCCGTTAGAGCCGGATCCCCAGGCAACGCGGTAGGTGCCTCACACGTCGCGCACTTTGCGATGTGTGGCTTACCCGGAACCGTTGCGGTCCTGAAATTCTCGGTACGGAACAGGTTCGATTTCCATGAAATCCCGCGCCACTATTACGATGAAAATACTTCATCGCGTGGCCCACTCTTCTACGCGCCTTCGCCTCGCGCTTCCCCGGGACTCGCCCAAACCGCCCGATCCTTAGCCCAAGCCCGTAACCCGGCAATCTCCTCCGCGCGCGTAATCGAGAGTGGCACAGTCGATGAAAGCGCGGTGAGTAAGTTGTCGGTTGAGAGTTCCTGCTTTTGTGAAAACGCGGCGTAGAGCGCTGTCTGCACTGCGGATTCGATTTCAGCGCCGGAATATCCCTTCGCAGCGGCGGCGATGCGGTCGAGGTCGTAGTCGGCGGGATTCCGTTTACGCTTCGTCAGTTGGATCGAGAATATTTGCTTGCGTTCGGCGGCGCTGGGCAAATCGACAAAGAACAGCTCGTCAAAGCGGCCCTTGCGGATTAACTCCGGCGGGAGCACCGTGACGTTGTTGCACGTCGCGGCGACGAACACAGGAGACTTGCGCTCCTGCATCCAGGATAGAAACGACGCCAGCAATCGCGACGAAACACCGGCATCCGCCGAAGCGGAATCGGGACCGCTCCCCGCGAAAACTTTTTCTAGTTCGTCGATCCACAACACGCAGGGCGCCAGGCCTTCGGCAACCTTGAAGACTTTTTGAATACGTTTTTCGGTCTCGCCGATGTACTTGTCGTAAATGGCGGCGGTATCGAGTTTTACCAGAGGAATATTCCATTCGCCCGCAATGGCGCGGGCGCAAAGGCTCTTGCCGCATCCCTGCACACCGAGAATGATCACGCCTTTCGGCGGATCAAGGCCAAACTGACGGGCTTGCGGATCCCAGGAATTTTGTCGCTGAGCCAGCCAGGCTTTCAGATTTTCCATGCCACCTACGTTGCCCATCGTGTTGTCAGCGTCCACGAATTCCAGCATCTCGGAGCGCTTCAGCAAAGCTTTCTTGGCGTCGAGCACATCCGTGATGCAATCGGGCGAAAGCGCATAGCGCGCTACCACGGCTTGCGATATTGCCCGTTCCGCTTCTTCTTCGGTCAGGCCGAGAAGGCTTGCGGCCAAGGCATCGGTCCCGGCCGCGTCAAGTTTTCTCTGCACGGTGTGGTTCTTGCCGATCCGGACCAGGGTCTCGTCGACGATCTGCCGCAGGCGCGTACGGTCCGGTAGCGGCAAGTCGAAGAACTCGACCAGGCCCGCCAGTTCCGGCGGAATCACAATGTGCGGGCCGGTGATGATCACGGTCCTGCGGTTCGTCGAGAATTTCTGGCCCACATCCCGCAGCCTGCGCAACGTCACCGCGTCTTCCAGATGGCGGTGAAAATCCTTCAGGATAAACGCCGCCTCGATCGACACGGCGGCCAGATTCCCCAGCATCTGGGCAGGGTCCTGGCTGTTATAGATCGCTTTCGAGTTCTGCGCGGATTCGGTGTGATGAGCCGCGTCATAACCACCGGGCGGCAGTGCCTCTTCAAGATGAAGTTGCGGCTCGGACGAGTCGTTCCCGGAGCGGGCCAGGCCGCTGGCAATCGTCCATTCAAAAGTCGCCAGGTTTAGATCCGCACAGGCGAGGCGAACCATGCGCACGGCGCGCACTTCCTCCACCGTCTCCATTACGACGATGGGAGTCGATGAGTTGATCAGGACTTTCAGGCGTTCCATGGAATTCATATCTGCATATCTGTTTGACCGGACATGAGTTGCTCCCGTAGAATACTAATTCGGTAGCACTACGAATATCCTCCTGGTGGTTTCCGGGACAATCGAAGGTAATCAAGCAACATGGCAGATCATTTTTCGGCGCTAAAGCGCGTCCGTCAGACAGAGAAACGAACCACGCGGAACCGGGTCAGCGCGTCCAGACTCCGCAGCGCATTGCGCAGCATGCGCGAGAGCCTGGAAAAGGGCGACAAGGCGGAAGCGGCCGGCGTGTATCGGACAACCGTCTCGGCGCTCGACAAGGCCATCCAAAAAGGCGTTCTGCACGAGAATACGGCGTCGCGGTATAAGTCCCGCCTGTCAAAGCGTTTGAGCGCGCTGAAGTAGGCAGCCAACTGGCTCAGTGTCGGTTGGAAGAATTTTCTTGACCTGGTGTGATGTTCTGCTACACTGGAGCGTTCCTCGGACATACAGGGTAGTACTGGCCGTCCCGACGAACCTCCGCCCGCAAAGCGCGACAATCCCTAGAACTTAGCAACTTTCGCGGCGGGTGATGCATCTATTTGGGTGACTCTGGCTTTTCCTTACCAACTCCGCCCAAATGCAGTGTTGGCCAGCTACCCAGGGGATCATCGTCCAGTGGGCGGGAAGATGGAATACCCTAAGTCGCATTAATCCTTGAAGTTAGGAGAACAAAAGCAAATGCGCTCTGATCGTGTATTTGACGCAGTTGTGACTTTGCGGAATCGCTACATGCTCTGCCAGTTGGCTTCGAAGGCAACGCGCAAGTTTCACCGGCCGAACACCCGCATCCAGGAAACCATGAACCAGGTTTTTGACAAGATCGCGGGCGCTCAGCGCCATGACATCCTGAGCGAACCTGAAAACGTCGCCGAGGCACAAAGGCGGGCTGCTTAAAGCAGTTCCGCCGTGTGCCCACACGGCGGCTCAACTTCCCCGAGAGAATCCCTCCCGAGAAAAATCCATCCTGTAGGTGAATATGACCATCGCAGAACTGAAGGAAAAGAATATAACCGAGCTGACCAAGATCGCCCGATCTCTGGAATTGCCGGGCGCCAGCGGACTCCGCAAACAGGATCTCATCTTTAAGATCCTGCAGGCGCAAAGTGAAAAAGAAGGACACATCTTCGCTGAAGGTGTGTTGGAGATCCTCCCTGACGGCTACGGCTTTCTGCGTTCGCCCGACTACAACTACCTGCCCGGGCCGGACGACATTTACGTGTCGCCATCGCAGATCCGCAAGTTTGACCTGAAAACGGGAGACACCATCAGCGGCCAAGTGCGTCCGCCGCATGAGGGCGAAAAATATTTCGCGCTGGTCAAGATCGAGGCGGTCAACTTTGAATCGCCCGACGAAGCCCGCAACAAGATCCTGTTCGACAACCTCACGCCACTCTATCCGCAGGAGCGCTTGAAGCTTGAGACCACGCGCGAGAACATCAGCGCCCGCGTCATGGACCTGCTCACGCCCCTCGGCAAAGGCCAGCGCGGCCTGATCGTTTCTCCGCCCCGCGCCGGCAAGACCATGCTGCTGCAAAATGTGGCGAACTCGATCACCACCAACCATCCGGAAGTTGTGTTGATGGTGCTGCTGATCGACGAGCGTCCGGAAGAAGTGACCGACATGCAGCGCTCGGTGAAGGGTGAGGTCATCTCTTCGACCTTCGACGAGCCCGCTGCCCGCCACGTACAAGTCGCCGAAATGGTGATCGAAAAAGCGAAGCGCCTGGTCGAGCACAAGCGCGACGTCGTCATCCTGCTCGATTCCATCACGCGTCTGGCACGCGCCTACAACACCATCGTTCCGCCTTCGGGCAAAGTGCTCTCCGGCGGCGTGGACTCGAATGCGTTGCAGCGTCCGAAACGCTTCTTCGGGTCGGCCCGCAACATCGAAGAAGGCGGGTCGCTGACGATCATCGCCACGGCGTTGATCGACACCGGTTCGCGCATGGACGATGTGATCTTTGAAGAATTCAAAGGCACCGGCAACTCGGAAATCATCCTGGAACGTAAACTCGTCGATAAGCGCACGTTCCCGGCCATCGACATCCAGCGCTCCGGCACACGCAAGGAAGAGCTGCTGATTCCGAAGGAAGACTTGCAGCGCATCTGGGTCCTCCGCAAAGTGTTGAACCCGCTGTCCCCGGTCGAAGCCATGGAGTTGCTCATCGAGCGGCTTGCCAAGGCGGCGACCAACAGTGAGTTCCTGTCGAAGATGAGTTCGCTGTAATCGGCTGCGGGCTGCGAGCTTGACTCAATGACTTGAGCTTGCTCGTAGCCCGTTGCTCGGAGCTCGCTGCGCCTCCCCACCGTTACCTTCGTTCTCGCATACGCCCCTTCGCGCGCCCGTTCCACAGGCAGACCGGTGCCATTGATTCCCAGCCCGTGAGCGGTACAATATTCCGATGAAGCAATACACGCTACCAATTATCATCGAACGCGATGCAGATGGCTTCTTTGTGTCCTGCCCTTCCCTTGATGGGTGCTACAGCGAGGGAGATACCTACGATCAGGCTGTAAGCAATATCAAAGACGCGATCAAGCTGCACCTCGAAGACCGGCAATCGGACCACGAGGAACTCGCCGAACCGAAATCTTTCAGCCTCTCCACCGTTGAAGTCTCAGTCTGATGCCGAAGCTTCCCAGGGTGACAGCCCGCGAGATCATCACGGTGCTCGAAAAGAAGGGCTTCCTACTATCGCGGCAGAGCGGCAGCCACAAAATCTATAAGAATGCTGCCGGAAAACGTGTGACCGTTCCCTTCCATGCCCAGAAAATCCTCCACCCAAAGTTACTGAGGAGCATACTGCGCGATGCCGAGATCGAACCGGAAGAGCTAGAAGGCCTGCTCTAACCTCCGCTTCCTGAGAAACCGTACTCACCGTCCGCGCCGGCCCTGTACTGTCGTAGATTTAAGAATAATCGCCCGTTACCTTCGTTCTCGCATACGCCCCTTCGCGCATCGTAATCCACACGCAAACCGTGCTAAAGAACGAGTAGCGCCCCTTGAATGCGGGCCGGAAACGCAGGAACACGGTATGTGGAAACATGTTCTACCTTTGACTTTGTTGTTTTGCGTGCCCGCTGTCCACTCGCAATCGCAAGCGCAGTCGAAGCCCGCCGCAACGGAAATATCCCAACTCCAACAACAGCCTATGGCCCATACGGCCGACCTCCATCCCTCCGCAATCTCTTCGGACGGGGTCGATCCTCAGAAACAGCTTGCGCGGACCATGGTCACGAACGCTTTTAGGGAACGCCAGATTGCCCTCCGCCGCGATACCGAAAAACTGTTCAGCCTCGCCGCCGAACTGAAACAGAATGTGGACAAAACAAGTCCCAGTATCCTTTCCGTCGACGTAATCAAGAAAGCGCAGGAGATCGAAAAGCTGGCGAAAAGCGTCAAAGACAAGATGAAGGACGCGTACTAGCAAGGACAGCACTCAGCACTCAGCATTCGGCTCTCAGTTGTTAACTCTCAGCTCTTAGGAAGGCCTAATTGAGCATCTTGTGGTCCCCTGTGTGCTCTGTGTACTCTGTGTCCTCTGTGGTTCAAGCTCTTCGTCGGTACTTGATCAGAAACCTTCCCGCAGCAAAATTCGTCGATCCCACAAGCTTGAACTGAGTGCTGGATGCTGAGTGCCAAGCGCTGAATGAACCCCCGATTACATTCGTAATCTTCCCAACATTACGGAAGTAGGTTGAAATACGTCTACTGGTACATGACCGAACAGGCATGCCCCGGTACACGGAGGATTCATGAAGTTCGCAAGTTTTCCCAAGTTCGCGTTACTGTTCGCCCTTGCCAGCGCTCTCACCCTGACGCTCGCAGGCTGCGGCGCCGCGGTTAGCAATCTCGCACTCACACAAGGCAATTGGGCGGTAACCGCAACGTCGACCGCCCCCGGAAAGACTGTCGCCGCCCAAACATTTGTACTCGGCGGAAATCTCACTCAAAACGGCAACGCCCTATCGGGCACCCTGAGCATTACCGGATCGGGCTGCATTATTCCCCAGACCATCGCCTTTACCGGCAAAGTCGATGGCAAGAACATCACGCTGACTTCCGCAACTTTCGACGGCATTGTGATTACCGTCAAAGCTTCGGGAAGCAAGGACTCGCTGACCGGGACCTACACAATCACGGGTGGGTGTCCCGATCAAGGCAC
>JAYTFO010000154.1:0-11265 GCA_043734305.1 Acidobacteriota bacterium
GCTGACATCGATCATGAAGGGCTCCTATCTGGAACTGACGATTGTAGTTGCCGGGCAGGCAAACGCAAGTGGTTGTCTTACCGGGGCGTTACGGAATCCGACAAGCGCAGTTGAAAAGCGGCGTCCGACGCCGTATTGTAAGGTCTCAGCAAGAAAGAGGCTGCACCCATTGCCCTCCCCAAAGAACAGTGGCGCAGCATCTAACCTGAACGTTAAGGAGATCGGCATATGGAAGCCAAGCCGGCGCAGCAAAATATTCAGGATACTTTCCTCAACACCGCCCGCAAGGAGCGGAACAACATTACGATTTATCTCGTCAGCGGAGTCAAGCTGACGGGGCGAATCCGGTCGTTCGATAAGTACTCGGTCGTTCTGGAAACCGGGAACCAGGAACAACTGATCTTCAAGCATGCGATCTCAACCGTCGTGATGGCGCGGCAGATGCACAGCCACGCCGAGCCGAAGCCGGCGGTTGCGGCGACGCCCGATCCCGCTACCAGCGCGGCATCCGGCACCGAAGGATGAAGTGAGTCTGCGCCGAGACGATACCAGACTGACAGAACGGAATGCTCGGCGTGCGACCAAGCCAGTCTTGAATCCATCCGAGCAGCGGGAGCGCGCCTTCCTGGTCGGGGTGGAGTTTCGCACGCGCGGTCGCGGCGGCGGCAAGTTGAGCGCCGCGGCGCTGACTTCGGGGGCTCAGGCTGCCCGCAACCAGGCTGCCCGCGATCACGCCGTTAGTTCCGATCCATCATCCTTACCGGCGGACTCTCCTGACTTCAGCTGGGAAGAGTCACTGGACGAACTGCGCAACTTGGCGACCAGCGCGGGCGCGCAGATTGTGGGGGAATTCACGCAGCACCGCGACCGCCCGGAACCTGCGACTCTTATCGGCAAAGGCAAGCTGGAAGAAATTGCGGGCGCAGCCGCTTCGGTCTCCGCGGATGTAATCCTGTTCGATCACAACCTGTCACCATCCCAGCAGCGCAACGTTGAACGCATTGTGAACACGCGTGTGATCGATCGAACGCAACTTATCCTTGATATCTTCGCGCGTCACGCGCGCACCCGTGAAGGTCAATTGCAGGTGGAGTTGGCGCAGTTGGAATACATGCTTCCTCGCCTCGCTGGACGGGGAATTGAGATGTCGCAGCTCGGCGGCGGTATCGGTACGCGCGGCCCCGGTGAGACGCAGCTGGAGACCGACAAGCGAAAAATCTACCGGCGAGTCCGGCATGTCAAACTACAACTCGAGGAAGTGCGGCGGATTCGCGCGCAGCAGCGGCAACGGCGGGAGTCGGTCCCGGTCGCGACCATCGCGCTGGTGGGATACACCAACGCCGGTAAGTCCACGCTGTTCAATGTCCTTACTAAGTCGGACGTGGTTGCCTCTTCGCGAATGTTCGCAACGCTTGACCCCACCATTCGCGGCGTCACTCTCCCCACCAAGCGCAGAGTTTTGTTTTCTGACACGGTAGGTTTTATTCGCCAACTTCCGCACACGCTGGTCTCAGCCTTTCGAGCTACGCTCGAAGAAGTGCAGCGCGCGACGCTCATCCTGCAAGTGGCGGACTCGAGTAGCCCCATTTCCGCCGAGCAGGACGCCCAGGTAGAAAGCGTTCTAAAAGAACTGGAAGCCGACAAGAAACCAAGGCTGCACGTGATGAACAAGGTCGACTTGCTGCTTCCGAAGCAGCGTGAATCCTTGCGCGACGACGAGCACACCGTCCATGTTTCTGCCGCCAAGGGAATCGGATTGGACACTTTGCTCGATCGCATCGATGCCATGCTGGACGAGGATCGTCCCACGCGCGTGCGTCTGCGTATTCCGCAAACAGAAGGCAAGACTCTCGCTCAGCTTGAGGCGCGGGCCCACATCCTTTCACGGGCATACCACGACGGCCTGGTGGAACTTGAAGCCGACGCGCCCGACTCCCTCCTGCGCGGTATGAGGGAGTGGGTGGTCACGGAGTAAGTAGAGAGTTGTGCCATTTCAGATTTCCTTCCCCACAGGCTACTGAAATAGTCGGTGTCGCACTTGTTTTTGGGTGGCGCAGCGGTTCACCGCTGCGATAAAGGCTGCATTGTGAGTCCGGCTTTAGCCGCTGAGGTCGTACTCTTCGTTTGAAAGCGACTTTTTCCGCAGCCTCCCAGTGATCTAAGTCACCGTGGGTAGTTATGACGTCACCGCATCGCCTGCCATTTCTTAGTAGACTGGCCCTGGGAGGGTACGATGTCTACCGCATGGACTTCCCGTTACGCGCAACGCACCCGGAACCTCAAGAGTTCGGCCATCCGCGAACTCCTGAAGATCACTCAAGATCCGAAAGTCATTTCTTTTGCCGGAGGCCTTCCTGCCCCCGAAGTGTTTCCCACCGAACGCTTCCGCGAAGCCTGTATTAGAGTCCTGACGACCCAGGGACGCCAGGCTCTTCAGTATGGCGCCACCGAAGGCTACGAACCGCTGCGCGAGATGATCGCGCGGCATACCGCTCGTTACGGCGTCAAAGCCAAGGCCGAAAATGTGCTGATCACCTCCGGTTCGCAGCAGGCTCTCGACCTGATCGGCAAGTTACTGATCAACCCCGGCGACCGTGTGCTGGTGGAGGCGCCAACGTATCTAGGCGCGCTGCAAGCATTCAGTGTGTATGGGGCGGAATACATTTCTGTGCCGAGCGATCACGACGGCCTGCGCACCGATCAACTGGAAGCGTCGTTGCGCCTGGGTCCAAAATTCATGTATGTGCTCCCCAATTTCCAGAACCCCGGCGGCACCACGCTCGCCGAGGGACGTCGCCACGAATTGGTGCTGCTGTCGGAGCGCTACGGAATTCCAATTGTCGAAGACGATCCCTACGGGCAGCTGCGCTACGAAGGCGAGCACCTCACGCCGTTGATCGTGCTGGATCGTCAGAACATGGGCAGCGACGACGACTATTCCAGAGGCAACGTGATCTACCTGAGTACGTTCTCGAAGACGCTGGCACCCGGCCTGCGCCTGGGCTGGATGGTCGCGCCGCCCAATGTGATCGCGAAACTGGTGCAGATCAAACAGGGCGCCGACCTGCACACTTCAACTTTTACGCAAATGGTGGCGTATGAAGTGGCGCGCGATAATTTCCTCGACGGGCACATCAAATTAATTCGCAAGGTTTACGGCGAGCGCCGCAACGTAATGCTGCAAGCACTGGAAGAATACTTTCCGCCAGAAGTCAGCTGGACTCATCCGCAAGGAGGTTTGTTTCTCTGGGTGACCTTGCCCGAGGGCATGGATAGCCATCGCGTGTTTGAAGCCGCCATCAAGGAGAACGTCGCGTTCGTGCCCGGCGATTCGTTCTACGGTGGGAATGGTTTTGCCGATGAAGGACGCCGGCACTTTCGCCTGAATTTCTCGAATGCCGAGCCTGAGCAGATTCGCGAGGGCATCCGACGGCTATCGGTTGCGATCAGGAACGAGCTCGCAGGGCTGCATCCGGAGGCGGTTGGGCGGTAACGTAGCGCCGACGCAGCGCCGGCACCTTGCGCTGAAGTAGTCTGCACTTACAGAACTGTCATCCCGAGCGGATCGAGGGATCTGCATTTTGCGAGCAAGCGAGCTAGTTATCCCTCGCTTTCGCTCGGGATGACAGGCCTTAAAACTAGCTATGGCGTCCTGCCGAACGGATTCTCCAGCGACATACTTTGCGGCGTGAACAACTCCGCGCCACTTTCTGTGATGTGCATATCGTCTTCCAGGCGGATGCCGAACTCGCCTCGGATATAGATTCCCGGCTCGTCGCTGAACGTCATGTTGGGTTGAAGTTTGGTGGCGTTGCCGCGCACCAGATAAGGCCATTCGTGGCCGTCCATGCCCATGCCGTGTCCAAGGCGGTGTTTGAAGTATTTGTAATCCGGGCCGTAGCCAGCGTCGATGATGACCTTGCGCGCAGCCGCATCCACCGATCCGCACTCCGCTCCCAGTTTCGCGGCAGCCAGAGCGGCGCTCTGCGCGCGATGCACGATATCAAAAACCTGGTTCATCTTGTCGCTCGCTTTGCCCAGCACAAAAGTTCGCGTGATGTCGGAAGTGTAGCCTTCCACTTTGCAGCCGCCATCCATCAGGACAATCGAGCCCTCGCGGATTACTTGCGGTGTGACGGACCCATGCGGAAACGCGGAGAACTCGCCAACCTGCGCGTCCGCCGATCCTTCAAACCCGAGCTGGCGATGAGCGGCTTCCACCATGCCTTCGACATCCTGTTGGGTCATCTCCGGTTTCATGGAGCGATAGGTGGCCTCATAAGCGATCAATGTGACTTTCGACGCCAGCCGCATCAATTCGATTTCATGCGGACTCTTGAACATCCGGCATCCGGCTGTCACCGGCGTCGCACTGGCAAACGTCGCGGTGGGTGCGGCTTTCCGAAGGTTGTCTCCGAAGACGAATTTGACGGTCTCCTCAAGTCCAACTGTCCCGCCGGCGATCCCGCGGTCACTCAGTCCTTGCGCGACGCGTTGGTATGGACTTTCATCCTCCTGCCAGATGCGGACATCGCCGTAGTCGCCATCGGGCGACTTGGCGATCTGCTCGCGTGCCCGGTCTTCCTCGAATGCCGGGCAAACGTAAAAGGACTCGTCCTTCGCGGGCAGCACCATCGCGAATAACCGTTCGCCGCCCCACCAGTGCACGCCGGAAAAATATGTGAGCGACGTGCCCTCCGTCATCAGGATCGCCGAGAGATTATTCTCCTGCATCAAACGGCGCGCCTTCGCCTGCCGTTCCCGTCGTTCCTCGACGGAAATGGCTGTAGCCTCCGCTCGCAACGACTTGAGTTGAGCGATCACAGGAGGAAGAGATTTGTCAGCCTCCCCGGCATGGGCAAGCGTGGGAAGAGCTGCGGTGGCAGCGGCAGCTACAGAACTGGTTTGCAGGAAGCGGCGACGCGAGAGCAACGGGACCTCCGGGTTACGAGCGACTTCATTATAGAGAAGTCTGGCGTCAGTGGCGGGCAACCCAAAGCGGTTAGAATTGGCAAATGCTCTCAGGCTATCAATGCGCAGGCTGCGGCGAATGGAACGAGACTGCAGTAGACGACTCGGCTGGCAGCCGGCAGAGCTATGTCGAAGATTGCCAGGTGTGCTGTCGCCCGAACATTCTCCGAATCGAGTTCGATACCGATTCGGCTGAATTTGTCATCCGCGCTGAATTAGAATGAGCATCGAGTTTTCGGGTGTTTCCGGAAAAACAATGGCCACATATTCCGCAGGAGGTCGCATGGTTGCACACAACATGGTGACAACGCAGTTCGAGCTGGATGGTTACCGGGTTACTCGCACCTTCGGAGTCGTCCGCGGAATCGTCGTCCGTTCGCGTTCCATCTTCGGCACCATCGGCGCGGGATTGCAGACGCTGGTGGGCGGCAACATCACACTGCTCACCAATCTGTGCGAGAAGACGCGCGCCGAAGCCTTCGACCTGATGCTGCAACACGCGTCCGAAATGGGCGGCAACGCCGTCGTTGGCGCACGCTATGACGCGACCGAAGTGATGCAGGGCGTCACCGAAGTGCTGGCCTACGGGACGGCCGTATTCGTCGTGCCGTCACGCTAGTCTAATGCCGCGTTTCACTCCTGCACAGTCGGCAACGGCAGCAGCGGAACGCGCTGATGCAGTCCACATTCCGTCTTCGCAAATCCTGCCCAGCGGCCGGCCCGCGGATCTTCTCCAATCGCCACCGGGCGCGTGCATGGTGCGCAGCCGATGCTCGGATATCCCTCATCGTGCAGCGGATTGTAGGGAAGATCGTTCTCGCGGATGTAGTCCCACACCATGTCGCTGGTCCAGTCGCAGAGCGGATTGATTTTGACCAGGCCGAACTTTGTGTCCCACTCGATCTTCTGCGCGTGCGCGCGATCGGGCGTCTGATCGCGGCGAATGGCTGCGATCCATGCGCCGAGCGTGGATAACTTCGCGCGCAGCGGCTCGACTTTGCGCATGTAGCAGCAGCGGTCCGGAGTGCGCAGCCAGAGCGCCGCTCCGTGCTCGCGTTCCTGCTCTTCGATGCTGAGCGCTGCTTTCACGCGTTCGACTGCGATGCCGTAACGGCGCTCAACCTTCGTCATCAAATCGTAGGTCTCGGGAAATAGGACACCCGTGTCGATCGTGAACACGCGAATGTCCGGCCGCAGCCGCGCAGCCATGTCGATGAGTGCCAAGCCTTCAGGACCGAAGCCCGACGCCATCGCAATCCGACCATCGAAGCGGTGCAGCGCCCAATCCAGAATTTCCTCGGCCGCCCAAGATTCGGCAAAGGCCTGCGTCATATAAAGCCAACTGAGATCAGGCACGGTCGGCCTCCGCAGGTTCCGCCGAGTTTTGCGCGGGCAATAGTTCTCCGCCCAGAGTCTGGAAATCAACCTGTCCGAGCTTCGACAGTCGAACCACATCGCCGAGAATCAGAATAGAAGGTTTCGCGTGACCGCCGATGGTCGGCAGTTTTTCGAGTGTAGTGATCGTCGTCTGTTGCGCGTTAGTGCTGGCGCGCGAGATGAGTGCGCAGGGCGTGTGCTCCGGAACGCCGGCAGTCGCGAGCCTTTCCACGGTCGCTCGCGGATTCGAGCCGGGCATATACAACGCAATCGTTGTTCCCGAGGCGATGATCGGCCGCAGATCGGGAACCGGACGGTCGTCCGCAAACTGTCCCGTCATGATCAGCAGAGATGAAGCGGTCTGACGCAGCGTGAGAGGAATCTCGACCGAGGCCGCCGCCGCAAACGCCGCACTTACGCCGGGCACAACTTCAAACTCAACCCCCGCTATTCGGAGCGCTTGCATTTCTTCGCCAGCGCGTCCAAACACGAGGGGGTCGCCGCCTTTCAAGCGCACGACCTGGAGCCCTTGCAGCGCGAGTTCGATCATCAGAAAATGGATCTCCTCCTGATGCGTGCTCTTTCGACCGGCGCGCTTGCCGACGTCGTGGAGTTGTGCAGTTCTCGGCACCAGCGTCAGGATTTCAGGCGAGACCAGATCGTCGTGCAACACTGCATCGGCCTGCCGCAGCAGCCGCACAGCTTTCAGCGTCAGCAATTCCGGATCGCCCGGCCCCGCTCCAACCAGATAAACTTTTCCGTTCACAAGACTTCCTTTCCTGATTCAGACTGAGTGCTTTTGAATTCCGAAAATGCCTCCGGAGCTGCCAGGCGATGCAGCAGTTGCCTTCGCTCTTCCGGATCGCCTCCGGCTTGGAACAGCGCTGCGCGCCTGCTGCCGAGTTCTTCCAGCCAATGCCCGTACTCTTCGGGAAATTCTTCTTCGAGCTGCTTGCGGATTCGTTGCGCGAGCGCGGGACTCAGGCCATTGGTTGAAATTGCGATTTGAAGTTGTCCCCTTCGCACTAACGCCGCATAGTAGAAATCGCAATAGGGCGGATCGTCGACGACGTTGCATAAGATCCCACGCGCTTGCGCCTCGCGATAAATAGCGTGATTCATTTCCACGTCCGAAGTCGCCGCGACCGTCAGATAAGCGCCTTCAAGGTCGGTCGACACGAAGGCCCGCTGATGCCAGGTCAGCGCGCCGCTGTGCGCCCACTCTTGCACCACCGCAGTTGCCCAGGGAGCGACCACGCGGATCTGCGCCCCGCAATCGAGCAGGCCGCGAATTTTCTGTTCCCCAACGCTGCCCGCTCCCAGGACCAGGCAGCTGCGTCCCTCAAGTTTGAGGAACATCGGAAACAGAGATGCAGTGGCAGCGCTCATTCCCCTTAGCCCTCCACCGCGTGCGGCGCCGGAGCGGCAGGCTGATCCCGTTCCACAGGTTCGACCTGCTGTCCGGCCAGAAATTGTCGAAGCTCCTCGTTGCTGTGGCGCGCAAAATAACGCCGTAGATTTTCTCCCGGCTCCCGCGTGGCCCGGTAATGCCGCAGAAGACGCTCAATCGCCTCGGGCACTTCCCGCGCCGCGCACCGATAGCCCACCGGCCGCGCGATCGATTGCAGTGCGCCCACCGCGCCACCCAGGCAGAAGTAGTAGGCATCGACGAGCGCGCCGTTGACTTTCAGCTTCTTGCCTTCGAGTCCGATGTCGGCGATCCAATGCTGTCCACAACTGTTTGGGCAGCCGGTCACGTGCAGCTTCAGTTCCTGATCGAAGCCAGGCAAGCGGTCGTCGAGTTCCTCGGTCAGCCAGCGTGAGAAGCCCTTCGTCTCGGTAATCGCAAGTTTGCAGAATTCCGTTCCACTGCATGCGATCGCGCCGCGCACGAACGGCGACGCCTGTACGGGAAAGCCGATGTCCGTAAGTTCTTTCGCCAGCGTCCCGGCATTGCGATGCGGCACATTCACGACCAGGAGGTTCTGCATTACGGTGGTGCGCAAGTCGCCTGAACCAAATCGCTCCGAGAGTTCCGCCGCCGCTTGCAGTTGATCCGCACTGACCCGTCCACGGACAACCGCCGCGCCCACGAACGACAACCCTTCCTGTTTCTGCGGATGAATCCCAACGTGGTCGCGATAGAGATCGTGCGGCGCAAGCTCCGGCTGCGCGGGATCGAACTTGAATCCGAGCACGTGCTCCAGTTCAGTTTGGAAACTTTCCGCAGTCCAGCCTTCGCGCAGAAACAGAAATTTCAGGCGCGCACGTTCGCGATGTTCTCGCAGGGAACTCGCGCGCCGGAAAAGTTCGACAACACCACGAATCGCATCCATCACTTGGTTCCAGCGCACGAACACATTGAGCCGAACCGCAAGGTGAGGATTGGTCGACAGCCCTCCTCCCACGCGCAGCGAGAATCCAGTCTCGGATTGTCCCCGAAAATTTCGCGTGATCGCCGTCAGCCCAACGTCATTGATCTCCGGATACGAGCACCAGTCGCGGCATCCGGTCAGCGAAACTTTGAATTTGCGGGGCAGATTATAGAACTCGGCATTGCCCGCAAGCAGGCCCGAGGCCTCCAGCGCCAACGGCGATGGGTCACAGATTTCGTCCGCGTCGAGCCCCGCCACCGGGCAGCCCGTAATATTCCGGACCACGTCACCGCACGCACCCAGAGTAGTCAGGCCGTGCTGCTCCAGAGTCTCCAGCACTTCCGGCAGCGCTTCCGGCGTCACCCAATGCATCTGGAAATTCTGCCGGACCGTGATGTCCGCCACGCCGCGTCCGAAGCGCCGCGACAGATCGGCGATTGCGCGCAACTGCCCAGCGCGAAGAATGCCGTTCGGGACGCGAATCCGCACCATGAAGCAGGGAAGCGCCTTGCCTTCGCCATTTGCACCACCGAGCACGCCGGCGCCATCGCCCTGGGTGTAGACGCCCCACCAGCGCATGTACGTGCCCAGCCACTCCGGAGGAATCGCCGGGAAGCCCACCCGCGCGAACCCGCGAATTTCTTCGAGCGCTTCCCACGGATTCTTTTCCCGCTTCAGTCGTTCAACGCGTTGCGCTTTGGTTTCTTTAGTCGCCATTTGTCTCCGCCAAATATTTCGGCAAAAAGAAAAACCCACCGCCAGCTAAGCCTCGCTGGCGGTGGGTTTATGTATGCCGATTTTGAATCTTTAGATTAAGTCAGCAATCCCCCTGCGCCAGATGACACCATGACGCAACAACAGCACATACATGAAATGGAGGAATGGCCCAACATCGTGAAACGGATTCTATGGGGATTGGAAAGCATCTGTCAAATCAGATGTGGCGATTTGTGGAAAAGAGTCATTATTCTCGTAACCAGGCGCTTTCAGCAGCCACGGCCCGCCGAAGCGGTGCGTGGACGGCGCTCCCTTCTAGGTCTTGTTAAGGGATTTCCACAGGACAATCCTTCCAACTCACGAGGATCACAGCACATAGCTCCTCCAGAACCACAGTCGTAAACTCTACCCCTAGTGGTCACCGATCTGGTTAACCACAAGGCCTCGCGGTTTGGTCTTAGAGGCACTTCAATGCGTCTCAACCTGAAACTTTACTGTTGACAATAAACCAGTTAGGCGTAGGATGTGGACAAAAGTGGTACAAAGTGGATCTAACGAGAGAGTGCGTGGGCAAAACTAGAAGCTGAACGAGGCGCCAGTGGATTTAGTGACTGACACCCCCGAAAACAGGCCCAACGAACCGGAATCCATTGCATTTGCGACGACTTTGACCTCCCTCGTGGTCGCGGTGGCAGCAAACAGACATCAACGGAGCCCTGAAAAGAGCCGGGCCTATGTTTCGCGGAAATCATACAACTCGCGTGGACGACAAGGGGCGGTTAAAGGTTCCCTCGGAATTCAAGCGGGTGATCGACGAGAAATATGCCCAACGTTTCTATATCACGAGTTTCGACGGAAACGTTGCTCAAGTGTATCCCTTCGAGGAATGGGAGCGGATCGAGCAGAAGTTGGCCTCGTTATCCACTTTCAATCCGACGAAAAAGAAATTTCTCAATCGCACGAACTATTACGGGCAGGTCGTAGAGATGGACGGGCAGGGGCGCCTGCTGATCCCGCAGGTTCTGCGCGAGTCGGCGCAGATTCGCGGTGAAGTGGCAGTGCTCGGCAATCTGACCTACCTGGAGGTCCGGAACCTGGAAGCGTTCCGCAAGGAGATTGAGGAGCAGGCCTTCACGGATGACGACACCAAGACGCTTGACGAATTGGGCATCTAGTGGAAACAGATTCTGGACTAGACATCCCCGAGCGGGATGGACGTGGAGCGGTTGGACACGTTCCGGTTCTTTTAAAAGAAGCGATCGATTTTTTAGCTATACAGCGGGGCGGAACTTTTTTGGATGCCACGGTGGGCCTGGGCGGGCACAGTTTGGAAATCGCAAAACGCCTCGGCGCAGCGGGACATTTGATTGGCTTCGATAAGGATCCAGCAGCGCTGAATGTAGCGCGGGAAAAACTCGTCGTCGGTCGTCAGTCGTTGGTCGTCAGCGAAACAACTGGCGAACGACTAACGACTAACGGCGAACGGCAGATTTCAGATTGGCCGCTGATCACGTTGATGCACGGATCGTTTGCGGAACTTGCGAACGACCAACGACCAGCGACCATCGACGGCATCCTCGCGGATCTGGGCGTAAGCAGTCTGCAACTCGGAGATCCGGCGCGGGGATTTAGTTTTCAGGCGGAAGGGCCGCTTGACATGAGGATGAACACAATGTCAGGCGACACCGCCGAACAAGTGGTAAACCACCTCGACGAGCGCGAGCTTGCCGATGTGATTTACGAATTCGGTGAGGAAAGGAGGTCGCGGAGAATCGCCAGAGCCATTGTCCGGTCGCGGCCGATATCGACGACGAAGCAATTAGTC
>JAYTFO010000155.1:0-4819 GCA_043734305.1 Acidobacteriota bacterium
CCGTCAGGCGCGACCAGCAGCGGCAGATGCGCAAACTGCGGCGCTTTGCCTTCCGCAGCCTCGAAGATCAGAACGTGCTTGTAGGTATTCGAAAGATGATCCTGCCCGCGAATGATGTGACTGATGCGCAGATCGACGTCATCCGCGCACGACGCCAGATGATAGGTCGGCATCCCGTCCGAGCGCAGCAACGCGAAGTCTTCGATATCGTCGGCGGCCTTGACCTGCTCGCCGTACACCGCGTCGGCGAAGCGCACCGATTCTCCCGTCCCGCGCGGCACACGGAACCGCAGCGCGAATGGCTCGCCGGCCGCCGCGCGGCGATCGCTCTCGGCGCGGGGGAGTTCGCGCATGCCGGGATTGAACAGCCAGGTTTGGTGCGCGCCTGATTTTTCAGTATCGCCGACATGGGCAGGCGTAAAGTCCCGGTAGGCTAGTCCCTTTTGAAAAATCGCCTCAGCGATCTGCCGGTGCAGCCCCAATCGCTCGGACTGCTTGTATTCTTCGTCCCACCCCAGGCCCAGCCAGCGCAGCCCTTCAAAGATGGAATTGACCGAGGCGTCGGTATTGCGTTCGACATCGGTGTCGTCAAGCCGCAGGACCATGGTTCCGCCGTTCCGGCGGGCATACAACCAATTGAAAATAAAAGTGCGAGCGCTGCCCACATGCAGAAAACCCGTAGGCGACGGGGCGAATCGGACACGTAGCATAACCCGCGAGTATAGCAAGTTGGGCTTCTGGTCCGACGGCGGGGCCTGATCGGTAGTGGTACATGCCGGGCAGAGAAAGAGCTTCAACCACGAAGGGCACGAAGGTCCACGAAGGCCTTTCCTGGCTTTCCTTCGTGGACCTTCATGCCCTTCGTGGTTGGCATTTCGCAGTGTTGACCTTCCGCTGGCCGGTTACTTTGGTAACCACCGTAACCGTTACCGTGCGCGCCCAAACCTGCGTCCCAGCCCCTACAATTCGCGTCCAATACAGCAGGACGGGCGATTCCTGCAAAGGTAGATAGACAGGCAACTCCCGTATTCTGTCTATTGTTTTGTCACAGCCAGATGTGCCACGATGTTTGGACACGGCTCCGGCGCACGTGAGATACCTCCATGAACAATGTTGCCACAGGTTTGGTCCTGATTCCCGGGGTCGTCGCCCTGCTGGTATTTCTTGTCTTCACTTACCTTTACGAGCAGAGCCGCCAAAGCTATTTTCGCGCCTGGCAGATGGCATGGGCGGCCTACACGCTGCATTACGCGCTGGAAGCCATCGGACACTTCCGCGGAACGTCCGGCACCCTGTTTCTTTTGAGCTCGCTGCTACTGGTGGCGATGGCGATTTGTATCTTCGTCTCGACCCGCCTGATGCGGGGCCCATTCCAGCTGAAGTGGTATGACGTCGCTCTTGCAATTACCGGCGTGGTTCTTGCCTCCCTGAACCTGCGGGCGCACATGCTGGGCGGTGTGTTCAGCGAGAAGACCGCAGCACCGTTGTACTCCCCGCTGGAAATCGGCCTCGCCGCGGTCCTGCTGTATTGTTCTTTCCGTTTTTACCTCCACGCAGACCGTAAGAATTCCCTGGCCTTCTGGATGCTGGCCATCTCGTTGGCGCTGTGGGCCGCGCTGACGGGAGTGGGACACGTTCGTTATCCTTTTCTCGATCTTGGCCAGATGGAAGCCTTCCTCGGTCCGATCCCACAAATGCTGTTGGCTATCGCCATGGTGCTGGTTCTGACGGAGAACCAGCGCAATGCAGTGCAGGAAAATGCCCTGGCGTTCTCCACTCTCGGAGTCGATCCCCGCCGCCTGCTTTCGGCTCATGACCTGGTGCCCAGCATGCAGGGTTTCCTCGACCGGTTGGTCGCGCCACTGCCCACGCATCGTGCCGCCGTGTTTATTTCCGGACCCTGGCGCGCCACTTTACCTTCAGTGCAGACCGGCTTCTCTCCCGAGTTTCTGGAGAAGCTGCAAGCATCTCGCGCCGGCGAGTACCTCACGGAGCTTACGTACCGCCGTGGCGGAGTGGTCACATTCCATCGGCTGGCGGAACTGGAAGAGCCGCTGCCCGCTCTTCCGGGAGGCCGATTCACAGCCTTCAAGGAAACCATGCTGTCTGAAGGCATTCGCGACTTGATGGCGGTCAGCCTGCAAACTCGCGAACACAACTTCGGCGTGATTTTGTTTCCCCATGCCGAACGCCGCATGTTCGGATCCTCGAACCTGCGTCTGCTGATCGGCCTGACGTTGCAGATCTCATTGACGCTGGAGAACTACGTCGTGATGCACGACGCCCAGCGTCGCACCAAGGAATTCGAACTCCTCACCGAAATCGGACAGGCGATCAGCTCGCATCTGGACCAGGACGAAGTATTGCGCACGGTGCATGTGGAACTGGGCCAGATCTTCGACACCAGCGGTTTCTATATCGCTTTCCAGGAAGACGATGAGATTCGCTTTGAACTGGAAGTCGAGGGTGGCCAAATTCTACAGAAACGTTCTCGCCCGGTCAGCAATGGCTTGACCGAGCAAATCATTCGCACCGGCCAGCCGTTGCTCATCCAGTCGAATCTCGAGCACGTTCGCGCCAAGCTGGGCGTGGACTTCATTCCTCCGAATCCGGCCAAGTCATTCTGCGCAGTCCCGATTCTTCTGGGAGGCAAACCGGCCGGCGTGATGTGCGCTCTGAGCCCCAGCCGGGAGTTCGTATTCGAAGCGCGCGACCTCGAGGTCATGAAAACTGCCGCCGGTCAGCTCGGCGTGGCGGTGGAAAATGCCCGCCTGTTCACCGAGGAACAACGCCGCGCCCGGCACCTCGCGTTTCTCAATACGATTTCGAAGACCGCCATCTCCAGCCAGGACGCTGAACAGATGATGGGCGACATCGTGCGCGAGATCCAGAAAAACTTCCACTACGACCACATCGGCATCGGCATCATGGACTACGCCACCAAAGACATCGAAATCAAAGCCGAGGCCGGAACCACTTCCCTCGCTCTGGGCAGGCGTATTCCGGTGGGAACGGGCATCCTGGGCCGAGTCGCGCGCAGCGGCGCCAGCGCCCTGGTGCAAAATGCCGGCTCGGGGCATCTGGCGGGAGTGCTCGCCGAATCGCGCGCCGTGCTCTGTCTGCCGATTACTTACGGCGAATCCTTGCTGGGAGTGCTCAACGTCGAGAGCCGCAACGAAAACGCGTTTGCCCCACAGGACGTTCTGATTCTCAATACGCTCGCCGACCTTCTGGCAACCGCGCTGCACAACTCTTTCGTCTTCCAGAAACTCCAGCAGCAGTCCATCACCGACGGACTCACCGGCATCAAGACCCGTCGCTTTTTTTGGGAGGCGCTCAGTTCGGAATGGAAGCGCGCATCCCGCTCTGGACGCCCGTTCTCCGTGGTGCTGATCGACCTCGACAAGTTCAAGGAAGTGAACGACAGCCTCGGACATTTGGAGGGCGACCTGGTATTGGCTCGGGTCGGCAGGTTGCTGGAGCAGAAATGCCGGCAGTCGAACGTGGTCGCCCGTTACGGCGGCGACGAGTTCATCATTCTCATGCCTGAAACCGGCATCGATCAGTCGCAAGTGCTGGCGGAAAGATTGCGGCTCTGGCTGGCCACCGATCCCATGTTGGAAGAGCACCAGATCACCGGCAGCTTCGGCGTCGCCAGCTTCCCCGTGCATGGATTTTCGCCCGAGGACATTATTCGCATCGCCGATGCGGGCATGTACATCTCCAAGCACGCGGGCGGAAATCAGGTCCGCTCCGCGGAATTGCTTGGCAACAGTGATGGCTCCGGAGTGCAGCGGCAGCTCGTCTCCGGCTACATCGAAGGCTTTCTGCAAAGAGAAATCACCAGCCCCGAGGATCTGGAGGAACTGGTCTCCACTCTCAGAAAGCTGTGTGGCGGACGCGAAGCGATGGACCGGCTCGCTTTGAAAGAAGGAATCGAGACACTGACCCGCGCCGCGGAAATGCGGGAACCACACGCCGCCGGCCACGGAGAACAGTGCGGCCACTATGCCGGGATTATCGCGCTCGGATTGAATCTGCTGCCGGAGGAAGTGCCGGACGTGGTCTACGCTGCGCGCGTCCACGACGTGGGCAAACTTTTTATCTCCGAACACATCCTGAACAAACCCGGCCCGCTCACCGATGACGAATATGGCGTGATCAAGACACACCCGGGAATGGGCGCGGAAGTGCTCCGCTCGATTCCCGACGGCAAGCTTCTCGAGCAGGCGGTCGCGTCTCATCATGAAGCCTTCGATGGCACCGGCTATCCGGCCGGACTGCAAGGTGAGAGTATTCCGCTTTGGGCGCGCATCATCGCGGTCAGCGACGCCTATGTAAACATGACCAGCGACCGTTCCTTCGCTCCCGCGAAGTCCCATGAAAAAGCCCTCGCGGAGCTGGAACAATTGAGCGGCACACGCTACGACGGAATGATTGTCCGTGTATTCGCGCGCCAGATGAAAATGGAAAAGGCCATGCCCAGGTGAGAGGCGAGAGGTCAGAGGTCAGATTGCAGAGGTGAAACCCAATTGCAGAGTAAGAAGTAAGATTCCAGAAGTAAGAATCCCAGCACCATGGAATCACAAACTGAGAACTGAGAACTGGGAACCGGGAACCGGGAACTGAGAATTGGATTTTCACCTCTGCAATCTGACCTCTAACCTCTGACCTCCTCGCTCACCTGCAAGCTCGCATCCTTCGGTAAATAACTCTTCCGCCGGAACCAATCCTCCATCGCCTCACGAAGCTGGTCGATCGGAACGTGCGTCCCGATCTCGATGTTTCCGTCCGCGACTGGCAAGGTGTCGTCAAACAC
>JAYTFO010000156.1:0-3489 GCA_043734305.1 Acidobacteriota bacterium
GTCGCACGATCGATCTCGCGCATCTCGGCCGCGCTGACGATCTTCATAAATTCGAGCCGGCCTTCAGTTCCAGTTCCCGGATCTGCTGCGGCTCGCCCATGGCGATGAGGAAGTCTCCCGCTTCAATGCGATCGTCGGGTGCAGGATTGAAGCGCATGCCGGACTCCCGCTTGATGGCCAGAACAATCACGCCGCGCTCCTGCCGGATGCGCGAACTCTCGACCGTCTGCCCCGCAAACGGGCTGGTGGGAGTGATCGCCACTTGACCGATCTCAAGGTCCATGCCGAGATGGGTAGTGGCAGTGTCGAGGAAACTGACGACGTGCGGACGCAGGAACGAGTGCGCGATGCGCTGTCCCGCGAAAATGTAGGGTGAGACCACGGAATCGGCGCCCGCGGAGCGTAGATGTTTTTCCGCCATGTCTTCGCTGGCGCGGGCGATGATCCGCAACTTCGGATTCAGGCTGCGGGCGGTGAGCACGATGTAGAGATTGGTTGCGTCCGTGGTGGTGGCGGCGACCAGTCCGCGTGCGTGGTCGATGCGGGCCTCGCGCAGGGTCTGCTCCTGGGTGGCGTCGCCGACCATGACCAGCCAGCCTTCGGAGGAAAATTTCTGCGCCTTGGCATCGTTTTGTTCGAGGATGACAAACGGTGCAGGCCGCCGCGCAAGTTCACGGGCTGCGCTGCGGCCGACGCGTCCCGCGCCGCAGATAATGTAGTGATCCTCCAGCCGTCCGATTTCGCGACCCATGCGCCGCCTTCCAAAAAAGTGCTGCAGTTCGAATTCTAGCAAAGCCTGCGTGAGCGCCCCGATGGCCAGAAACACCAGCGAAACCCCGCACAGAATGATCCCAACATTAAAAATGCGCCCCGTATGGGACAACGGATGCGTTTCCTGATATCCAATCGTGGTCAGCGTGGTGATGACCATGTAGAAACCGTCAAACCACGACCAGCCTTCGAGGTAATGAAATCCCGCGGTTCCCACCGCGATTACCAGCAGGAGCGCGCCGGTGATGAATCTGAGATTACGAAAAGTTCTCATCGGTCAATACCGCGGACGCGCACCCGTGACCCGCGCGAATACGCGAGTATAGCTCCAGCAACCGAGTGCTTGCAGTGACAATGGATCGCAACTTGTCTGGAAGAGCGTCGGTTGTTACGATCCTCGAATCATGCCCACACTGATCTCAAAGCCCACTCGCATCGAAGCCGCCGGCACCAGGCCCAAGATTATCGAGGAATATGTAGGACGAGTGAACTCGCACACACCCGGTCTTAGTGTTGCCCATATGCGCAGCCCCCAGGGCTGGGAGGAACCCGGTCAGACGCCGGAGTTCGACGAATATACGCTGGTGTTACGCGGCACGCTCCGGGTTAGTCACAGAGACGGGCAGGTGGATGTAGCGGCGGGCCAGGCCGTGATCACGCATCGCGGGGAATGGGTGCGCTATTCCACTCCTTTCGAAGGGGGCGCGGAGTATATCGCGGTTTGCCTGCCGGCGTTCTCGCCGGGCACGGTTCACCGCGACGCATGACCATAGTGGCGCTTCGGTTTACAATCGAATGCGTTCGCCACTCCATCAAATTATGAAGCTCTCCGTCGTAATGCCGGTGTACAACGAGCGCGCCACGCTGCGTGAGGCCGTGAGAAGAGTCCTGGCCGTTCCCATCGAGATCGAATTGCTCTGCGTCGATGACGGCTCGACCGATGGATCACGTGAAATATTGGCCGAGCTGGTCAAAGACCATCCGCAGATTCGGACGCTGCTGCAACCTCACAATATGGGTAAGGGGGCGGCGCTTCGCCGTGGCATCCGCGAGGCGACCGGCGATTTCGTGATCATTCAAGACGCCGACCTTGAGTACGACCCGGCCGAATACCCGCACCTGCTGGAACCGCTTATCCACGGCCGTGCCGACGTGGTTTTCGGATCGCGCTTCCTGGGCAGCGGCCCGCACCGGGTACTCTACTTCTGGCACTCGGTCGGTAACCGAGCCCTGACTCTTCTTTCGAATTGCCTCACGAACATCAACCTGTCCGACATGGAAACCTGTTACAAGGTTTTCCGCCGGGAAGTGATTCAGTCCATCCCACTGGAAGAAAATCGCTTCGGCTTCGAGCCTGAGATTACAGTGAAAATCGCTCGACGTAGGCTCCGCATTTACGAAGTTGGAATCAGCTACTCCGGCCGCACCTACGAAGAGGGTAAGAAAATAGGATGGAAAGACGGAGTGCGAGCGTTGTATTGCCTGGCCAAATACACTCTGAAAGAACCGTGGGCCAAAGCTGCGGATGTACACGCAGCCCCGGCCCCGGACACTTCCACAATTCCCCGATAGAACGTGCGGGCCCTCGCCTAGTGATGCGAGCCCTTGTGCCGCAGACGTCCTTTGTAGGGATCTCCGGATTTGCCCTTACCGCCACTGCCGGAACCGCCGCCCGAGGACGCAAAATGGATGGGCGGATTCGTTTCTTTCTTTTGTGGCTTCAAGGCCGGATTCGTCCGCGCCGCTTTGCCGCTCTCGGTCTTTCGGGTACCCGACACCTTGGAGCTGGACTGTTCCACCCTACGTAACTCCGTGGCGGAACTAGAGTGGTTAGCCGGCTCCTTGACAGTTGCGTGGCTTCCCTTATTGCTTTGTTTTTCTTCGCTGTGCGTCGGCTTCGCTTTTGGTTTCTGGGTTTTCTGTGCGGAGGCGGTCATCGTCAAACCCGCTAGAACCAACGCCAACATGACTAAGAATTTCATTTGTTTCCCCTCGCTTGGACCAGTGACCATCACAATATTGCACGTCCCGTGCCAACCTCGACCGGGCTCACCCTATATTAACCCGTCCCCGGAAAAACCACTCGCACTATCACTTACAAACTCGCGAACCACCCACCAACCTCCCGCACAGGCGCCCCAGGGGTGAATCTGCGAGCTCGCCAAGGGGAAACATGGGAAAATATTTTCACATTGCCCCCCCCTTCGAATATTGCCTTTTTTCAACCTTCCGGCCCCAAACTATTGTATAAGTTGCCCTTCCGCGTCTCGATGTTTTTCGTTTCGGAGCACAGAATACCCAAACGACGGCATAGTTCGCTTTCGGACTGTGTAACCAATTATCCCCCCGCCGTGGAGTCCCCACGGTCGCGTAGAGGTTTGTGGTGTTGACAATTTTTTGCGGCCGCCGGAGCTGGGCAACAAATATTTCCTGGCTTCCGCTGGTTGCGGCATTGACCGCCTGCCAGGGACTTGCTCCTGGGAGTGGTGGAGATTCAGCCCCGCATGGGACACTGTCGGCGAACCCGGCGGCTCTTTCCTTCGGCAATGTGATCGGTGGAAAGAGTTCGTCGCTGAATGCCAATCTGAAAGCGTCGGGAGCACCCGTCAATATTTCCTCAGTAACCAGCACGAGCGGGGCAGTTCGTGGTCAGCGGAGTTTCCGGCCTCGCTGGATGCAGGTCAGAGTCTCAGTTTCACGGTGACATTTTCTCCACCG
>JAYTFO010000157.1:0-5116 GCA_043734305.1 Acidobacteriota bacterium
ACCCCCTCGCCGGTTTGACCCCACTTTTCGCGCGCCTGTAAGATCAGAATCAGATCTCAGCACTCAGCCATCCGCATGCAGCGTGCGATGTCGAACTCCTCTCTGATTGGAGGGAGAGTTCTGACTCATCGGCTGAATACTGACTGCTGAGTGCTCTCATCCCATGGCCCACGAATTGCCTAAAGCGTACGAGCCGGGCGCGATTGAAACGCGCTGGGCGGAGTATTGGATTCGCGAGAAGTTGTTTCATGTCGAGACGCCTCCGCCAGGAGATACGCGGCCGGTGTTTACGCTACTGTTGCCGCCTCCGAATGTGACGGGACGTCTGCACATGGGGCACATGCTCAACCAGACGCAGATGGATATTCTCGTCCGCTGGCATCGCATGCGCGGGTTTCTTACGCTGTGGCTGCCGGGCACGGATCATGCGGGCATCGCTACGCAGATGATGGTGGATCGTCAGCTGCGCAGCGAAGGCAAATCGCGGCTGGCGATGGGGCGGGAGAAGTTTGTCGAGCGGGTTTGGGAGTGGAAGCGGCTGTACGGCGATGCGATTCTCGAGCAGATGAAGCGGCTGGGCGCGTCCGTGGATTGGGGACGCGAGTACTTCACGATGGACGAAAATCTTTCGCGCGCGGTGCGCGAAGTGTTTGTCCGGCTGTATGAGCAGGGGCTGATCTATCGCGGGAAGTACATTGTGAATTGGTGCGCGGATTGCGGCACAGCGATCTCGGATCTGGAAGTGAAGCACGAGGATGTCGCGGGCAAGCTGTATGAGATTCGCTATCCCATCGTCGGCGCCGATGAATTTATTACGGTAGCGACTACTCGTCCGGAGACGATGCTGGGCGATACGGCGGTTGCAGTCAATCCGAAGGACGAGCGCTACGCGCATCTGCGCGGGAAGAAGGCGCTGCTGCCGCTGATGAAGCGCGAGATTCCAATCATCTTTGATGAGCTGGCGCAGCCGGAGTTTGGCACGGGTGCGGTGAAGGTGACGCCGGCGCACGATCCGAATGATTTTGAGGCGGGACGCCGTCACGATCTGCCGCAGATTGAAGTGATCGACGAGCACAACAAGATGAACGCTAACGCGGGCCCGTACGCTGGGCTCGATCGTTTTGCGGCGCGGGCTCGGGTGGTGGCCGATCTGGCCGAGCAGGGATTTCTGGTGGGCACTAAAGATTACACGATTGCTTTGGGGAAATGCGATCGCTCGGAGACGATCGTGGAGCCGCGGCTGTCGGAACAGTGGTTCGTGAAAATCGCGCCGCTGGCGAAGAAGGCGATTGCGGCCGTGGAATCGGGCGAGATCACGATTACGCCGGACAATTACCGGCAGATTTATTTGAACTGGATGAACAACATCCATGACTGGTGCGTGTCGCGGCAGTTGTGGTGGGGCCATCGGATTCCGGCGTGGACGTGCGCGGATTGCAAGGAAGTGACGGTCGCACGGGAAGATCCGGCGGCATGCGCGAAGTGTGGCGGGGCGAAGATGGAGCAGGTCACGGATGTGCTCGACACCTGGTTTTCGTCGGGGCTGCTCCCGTTCACGACGCTGGGGTGGCCGGAGAAGACGCGGGACCAGGCGGTGTTTTATCCGACGACGCTGCTGATTACGGCGTACGAGATTCTATTTTTCTGGGTGGCGCGCATGATCATGTTCGGCTGCCACTTCATGGAAGGGCACGAGCAGGATCCGGCGATCAAGAAGGCCAGCGGCTGGGGCGACAAGAAGAATGACAGCGTTCCGTTTCGCGAAGTGTACATTCACGCGCTGGTGCGCGATGCGGACCGTCAGAAGATGTCGAAAACCAAGGGGAACGTGATCGATCCGCTGGAGATCATCGATCGCTTTGGGACGGATGCGACGCGCTTCACTTTGGCGGCGATGGCCGCGCCCGGGACCGACATTGCGTTCAACGAGAGCCGTACGGATGGATACCGGGCGTTCGCCAATAAGATTTGGAATGCGGCGCGCTTCATGTTCATGAACGTGGATCGGGTGGAGCCGGGGCTGCGGCCTTCGTTGGCGGAGTTTCAGTCCAATACACTCGAAGACCGATGGATTCTTTCGCGTTTCAATCGGGTGACGCAGGAAGTGAATGAAGCGCTGCGGACGTATCGGTTTCATGAGGCGGCGAATCGGATTTACGATTTTTTCTGGGGCGAGTTTTGCGATTGGTACATCGAATTGCTCAAGCCGCGTCTGATGGAGTCGGCGGGGCCGGAGGCTGCGAAGCTGGCTTGTGCGAACCTGGCTGGGCTGTTTGAGGCGTCGTTGCGGCTGCTGCATCCCGTGATGCCGTTCATCACGGAAGAAATTTGGCACGCGATGTACAATGGCGCGCCGCCGCTGAAGTCGATTGCGCTGGCAACGTATCCGGCAGCGGATGAATCGAAGATCAACCTGGCAGCCGAAACGGAAATGGCCGTCTTGCAGGATCTGGTTGTGAGCGTGCGCAATCTGCGGGCGGAGTTGAAGGTCGAGCCCAAGGTCAAGGTACCGATTGAGTTGTTTGCGCAGGAGCCGGCGATTCGCGCGATGATTGAGCAGAACCGGGGCGCGTTGGAGCGACTGGCGGGCGTGGAGGCGATCAGGTTTGTCGAAGAGTCGCTTTCCAATCGCGCGGGCGCGCGCAGCACGGCGCGGTTTGATGTGCACGTGATCTATGAAAGAAAGATCGATGTCGTGGCGGAGTGCGCGCGTCTGAAGAAAGAATTAGAGAAAATTGAAAAGCCCCTTGCCAGTTCGCAAGCCCGACTTGCGGATCAGGCGTTTCTGGGTAAAGCTCCGGCGCACGTTGTGCAAGGATTGCGAACGCAAGTGGGCGAGTTGGAAGTCATGCGCGAAAAGGCGCTTGCGCAAATAAAAGAACTCGGTTGCAAGTAGACTGGTTGCAGATCATCGAGTGCGCAAGGACGGGCCGGCGGGGCGCCGGCGCTACCTATGGACTGGAATTCACGACGGATTACGGCGGTCATCGAGAACGCGCTGAACGAGGATAAAGCGACGCGCGATGCGACCAGCTATGCCTGCATTGATCCGAATCAGCGGGCGGCGGCGACCATCATTGCGAAGCAGGATTGCATTCTCGCCGGCCTCGGCTGTGTGCCTCGAATCCTCGATGCATACGCCGCTCTGGACGGAGCGGTCACGTCGCACTTCGAAGTCACCAGTCATCCTTCGATTTTCGACGGCATCCGGCTGCATCCGGGACAACAGATCGCGGTGATCACGCACAATGCGCGGGTGATTCTTTCCTGCGAGCGCGTGATTCTGAATTTTCTGCAACGAATGAGCGGGGTCGCAACCATCACGCGGAAATTTGTGGATGCCGTGGCGGGCACGCGGGCGCGCATTCTCGACACGCGCAAGACTGTCCCGGGCCTGCGCGTGATTGATAAGTACGCGGTGCGTTGCGGCGGCGGACAGAATCATCGGCTCGATCTCTCCGACGGAGTGCTCATCAAGAACAACCACATTGCGCTGTCGGGAGGCGCGCCGACCGCGCTGGAACGGGCGCACCGCAACCGGCGGGGCAATCAACCGATCGAAATCGAAGTTCGGTCGCTCGATGGGATGCGGGAAGCGTTGGAGCACGGCGCCGAAGCGATCCTGCTCGACAACATGACGCCGGGAGATGTCCGCGAGGCGGTTGAGATTTGCTCGCGGCTTCCGCGGCGGACGGCGGTGGAGTGCGCTGGTGGAATCAACCTGGAAAATGTTCGGGCCTACGCGGAAACAGGCGTCGATTTTATTTCCGTCGGGGCGCTGACGTATGCATCGTCCGCGGTGGATATGAGTATGAGGGTGGTTCCGGCGTAGAGCAGCATTTAGCAGTTGGCATTTAGCTTGTACCTGCTTCTCGCGACATCGAGCGACTAACGACGATTTCCGTTCAACGCTATAATTCCCGCATCGAGCGCAAACTCAAATCCCGCGGAGCAGTCCACCCTTCCGCACGCACGGATGCACGCCTGGGCCGGATCGTGCAGTTGTTGATGGATCACGCCACGGTGGTCGCGAGCGGCACCAAGATCGCGGACGAAATTGGCTGCAGCCGGTCGGCGGTGTGGCGACTGATTCAGCAACTGCGTGGGCTGGGCGTGGATGTTGCGGGGCATTCGGCGACAGGATATCAACTGCGCACCGTCCCGGATCTGCTGTTGCCCGAAATTCTCGCGCATCTGGTGAAGGGCACGATCTTCGCGAAACATCTTCATCACTATTACAAAATCGGATCGACCAACACGGAAGCGATGCTGGCGGCGGCTGAAGGTGCGCCAGAGGGCAGCGTGTTTCTGGCGGAGGAGCAACTCGCCGGACGCGGACGCGGCGCTCACAAATGGCATTCGGCGCGGTCGGCGGGAATTTATTGTTCGGTGATTTTGCGTCCGCCGATGCCGCCGTCGGAGGCGTTGATTTTTTCGCTGGCAGCGGGCCTGGCGGTGCGATCAGCGGTGGTGGAGACTTTCCCGGGATTGCTTCCAGACCTGAAATGGCCGAATGATGTGCTGCTGAATGGAAAAAAGTTCTGCGGAATTCTTACGGAGATGAATTCCGAGGCGACCCGCGTGCGGCATCTGGTGGTGGGCGTCGGGATCAATGTGAACCAGGCGAAGTTTCCCGCTGAATTGCGCGAGATTGCCACTTCGCTGAAGGGCGAGACGGGCACGGAGTGGTCGCGAGTCGAGTTGTGCGCGGCTTTGCTAAAATCGCTCGACCGCGAGTATCGCAGTCTGCGGGAAGATTCGGAAGCGCGGGATGCGATTTTGCGGCGCTTTCAGGAACATTCGTCGTCAGCATGCGGGCGGAAAGTTCGAGTGGAAGAAAACGGCGGGATCGAAGGCATCACCGAAGGTCTTGATCCGCGCGGCTTCTTGCAGGTGAGGACGGCGGAAGGGATGCGGACGATGCTGAGTGGAACGGTCAGGAATTTGTAATTTGTAATTGAAAGGCTCACGCTGCCAACGGTTTTTAAATTACCAATTACAAAATTACCAAATTACAAACTTTCCTATGCTTCTCGTGATTGATGTCGGCAATACGAATACGGTGCTGGGAGTGTTTGCGCGCGGGGCTGAGCGCGCGGGCGCAGACGCGTCCGAA
>JAYTFO010000158.1:0-4789 GCA_043734305.1 Acidobacteriota bacterium
GGATCGAAAAAATCAAGAATGTTCGTGCGATAGAAACGCGCCAGCTTGCGCAGCGTGCCGACGGAAGCGCTCATCTGCGAGCGCTCAATCGCGCTCAGGAAGCCCACGGAAATGCTGACCGCCTTGGCAACCTCCGCAAGACCAAGGCTGCGCTTACTGCGCAACTGCCGCAGTCGCGGGCCAATGGCGCTGACCGCACCGTCACTGGGCGGACGGAGTGCGCCCTCGCGCTTCAGCATCTGCACGATGGCGGGAGCGTTGAGTCCGCGCACTTTGCGCAGGTAGCGCGCCTTCTTCAGTTGCCGGACGTCGTCGTCACTGTACAGCCGATAGCGGCTCTCGGTGCGCAGCGGGCGCGTCAGTCCGAGACTCTCCCATCCGCGGATCGCCGATGGAGATACGCCCACCAGTCGCGCCACATCGCCGATTTTTAAGTATGATTTGGCGTCGCTGGACATGGCTCTCGGCGTGATATCGGATATGGTTTTTCGGATCAAGCAGAGATATTTTCCGCTTGACAGATGCCCGTGGAATCACTAACCTTGCGCGATTATAGCAAGGTTTGTTCCGGGCGCAATCGAATTCGAATTCTGACAAAAGTTCCCCTCGAGGATTCTTCCCCATGCCGTCGTCAAAAGTGATTTGGATGTCGCGTTGGCTCACCGTCCTGAGCCTCTGCCTGATTTGTTCGACCCTGGTTTCCGCGCAAAGCACTGGCGGCCGCATTCTGGGCCGCATCGCCGATCCCAGTGGCGCCGTACTGGCCAACGTCAAAGTCACCCTCAGTCATGAAGCGACCGGCACCAGTTCCTCGACCACCAGCAATGCCAACGGGGACTATTCATTTCCCCAGGTGTCGGTGGGTGTGTACCGCATGGAATTCGATCTGGCGGGGTTTAAGAAGAACGTCCAGAAGGGCGTGAACGTTGACCTCAACCAGGTGGTAACCGTCAACTCGGTGTTGCAGATCGGCGAGGCGAAAGAGACGGTGGAAGTCACCTCCGAAGCGCCGCTGGTGGATACCACCAGCACGCAGCTCGGCGCCATCATGGACGCGCACCAGGTTTCGAACCTGCCCCTCAACTCGCGCGACACCTACCAGTTGTTGCAGCTGCAGCCCGGCGTGCAGGGCGTAGGCGGTTCCGACCTTTTTTACGGCAGCAACACCGCCGGCGCGGTTTCTGTAAACGGCGGTCGCGGACGGTCCAATAACTTTAACGTCAACGGCGGCGACAGCAACGACCTGTTCGTCAACGCCCCGGCAATTCAGCCGACACCCGACAGCATCGCGGAATTCCGCGTTCTGTCCAACACCTTCGACGCCGAGTACGGCCGCAACTCCGGCGCGGTTATCAACGTCGTCACCAAGTCGGGAACCAATGGCTGGCATGGCAGCGTGTATGAATTTCTGCGCAACCAGATGTTCAACTCGAAAGGCTATCTCGACCTGCGCCGCCCCGACGACAAGCAGAACCAATTCGGCGGAACCTTCGGCGGACCGATCATCAAGGATCGAACTTTCTTCTTTGTCTCCTATGAAGGGCGGCGGGTTGTGCATGGCATTTCGTCGGACCCGGTAGTGGTTCCGACGGCGGCGGAGCGGGCCGGGGACTTCTCGAATTCGCCCTTTTTGTTCAATCCCGATGACCCTACTGATCCCAAAACGAATGCATTGGTTGGGACGCAGCTCTTCGCCGATATCCTGAGCAACCGCCCGGGTTGCTTGGAAACACAGGCGAATGCTGGAGACGCGTACCATAATCTTTTTCCGGGCGACATTATCCCAACCGCCTGCTTCGATCCGGTTGCCCTTGACATGGTGGCCGTTACGAATACGAACAGGCTAGTCCCTTGTCCGAACGCGGACCCGACATGCTCCGATCTCACCCCCGGTGCGGACAGTAGTTTTCGTTCGATTCCGAATGACAAATCGCACGCGAACCAGATCTCTCTCAAGTTCGATCACAGGATCAACGAAAAGCAGAACCTGAGCCTTTATTATTTCTTCAACGATTCAGTCGATTCTCAGCCCTTCACCAGGTTTCAGGCTGCGACTCCCAGTCTGCTCGAAGGATTTGGCAACAGCAATGCATCCCGCGTGCAGCAGATCAATCTTTCCCACACCTGGACGATCAACTCCAATACCGTCAACGAGGCCCGGATTACCTACTTCCGCGAGGCTCAGGGGACGTTCTTACACCCCCACCGCACGAACAACGTGATTGACTCTTGTACTTCGGCCGCAGCGTTCTGCTTCACCGGATTAGCGGATACCAGTGCAGTGAACAACCTACCGAACCCAAACAATGTAAATTTTGGCATTACACCGAATCTAGGCCCGAACCGCGAAGGCGTACCGTTCATCGGAGTTTCAGGCGGCTTCACGATCGGCAACAACTTCGAAGGTGAGCTGCCTCAGATCGGGAACTCCTACCAGTTCAGCGACAACATCACCAAGGTGATGGGGAGTCACACGACGAAGTTTGGCGTGGATTTTCGCGATCAACGCTTCCTGCAAACGCTGTACTTCGATGTGAACGGGGATTTTAGTTACTTCGGTGGAGGCACCAACGACCCCATCGCACTCGATTCGCAAGGGAATCAGAATCTCTTCCCCAATTTTCTTCTCGGCCTCCCGGACTCGTACCTGCAGGGATCGGCGCAGACCGAAGACGTGCGCGGAAAATCCATCTATCTGTTTGCCCAGGATAGCTGGAAGATCAAGCCCAACCTCACTTTGAACTACGGTTTGCGATGGGAGTTCAATCAGCCAATCTACGATGCCGGCAAGCGCTACCAGACTTTCCGTCCGGGACAAGCCGATACGGTATTTAAGTGCAACGCTGCGGGCTACGAAAATCCAGACTGCGCCGACCCCAACGCGGACTCGGCTGGGGTATTCCCGCTTGGCCTCGTGGTCCCCGGAGACAAGGGTGTTCCCCGAGGACTCACCCAGTCCTATTACAACGCGTGGGCTCCGCGCATCGGCATCGCCTGGGATCCCTGGAAGAATGGCAAGACGACTATCCGCGGTGGCTGGGGCATGTTCTACAACCCCATTGAGCAATTGGTCCTCGAACAATTCCAGGCGGAACCGCCGTTTGGCGGCAGTTCGCTAATTTCCGGAGGCTTGTTCAACACTCCTTTTGTCGGGCAGGATGGCACCATCACCCCCAACCCCTTCAATGGGATCATCACGCCCAAACCCGGAGACAACGTTGATTGGGCAGGCTTCCGCCCCATCATTCTTTTCGGCGAACTGGAGCCTAAGCTGCGTGCCCAATACACCGCGCAGTACAACTTCGGCATCACGCGCGAGCTGGCCAGGGACCTGGTTCTCTCCGTCGGCTACGTCGGATCGCAGGGACATCGACTGCTGGCTACAAAAGACATCAACTTCGGAAATCCCCAGACTTGTATCGATCTCCAGAATCTCTTCGATACCGGCAACGCTGCCTATGCCGGCACCCAGTGTGGACCGTTCTTCGCGGATAGTGCATACGGCTTCGTCCTGCAACCTGGAGACAGTCTCACGCTGCCCAATAATCAAGTCGTCACGGGAGCCGCCGGCGCCGGTACCCCAATCGGGCTAGTTGGTCTGCGCAAATACTCCTCTCCGCGGTGCGACCCTACGAATGGCTGGGACCCAGTCAATCAGATTTTCATCAATGGCTGCCCCAACGATGGCGTCCCCGTTTTCTCCAGCATCTTCGCCCAGGACACGATCGCGGCCTCCAACTACAACTCGCTGCAGGCGTCCCTCGAAAAGCGCTTGAGTCATGGGCTTCAATACGAGATTGCGTACACCTGGAGCAAGTCTATCGACAACGCCTCGAGCTTTGAGAACATCCTGAAGCCGATTTGTAACCGTTGCAACCGTTCGCTCTCACTGTTCGACGCGCGCCAGCGCATCGTCTTCAGTTATCTCTGGGAGCTGCCGGTTCCCAAGTATCAGGGGGCGAAAGGCAAGGCCCTCAACGGATGGGCGGTTTCTGGCATAACGAGCTTCCAAGCCGGGTTTCCGATTCGCGTTCAGTCCAGCAATGACTCGGAGCTGATGAATAGCTTCGACTTCGAACTTCCCGGCAAGCCCGACCTGATCGCCCCTTTCCACAGTCAGGATCCTAGGAAGCATGGCGGTTACGCGTTCGACCCCAATTCCTTTGCCCTGCCAACGCAGGATGCCAATTCCACGCCGCTCCAGCTCCTGGGTAATTCGCCCCGGACCATCTGCTGCGGTGCGGGCATCAGCAACTTCGATTTGTCAGTGCAGAAGGTCACGCCGTTCGGAGAGACCATGCGCCTGGAGTTCCGAGCGGAGTTTTTCAACATCTTCAACCACACGCAATTCCTGAACGCGGACGGCAATATCAGCGACGGCGCCGATTTCGGCCGCGTGAAACACACTCGCGATCCGCGTCAGATGCAGTTCGCGTTGAAGTTTTCGTTCTAGAATAGTTACATCCCCGGGCGGCGACCCCGCCCGGGCCCAATCTAATGGCCGATTCGGCCTGAGCTTTTACTGGAGACCACCGATGTACCCCGCATTGCAAAAAGAGCTCGACACGTTCGAGCGCCGTACCCCGAAGTCCGCCGAAGCGCATAAGAAAAACCTGAAGCGTCTGCCCCTGGGCGTGGCCAGCAATTACCGCGCTTACGATCCTTATCCCATTTTTGTCGAGGAAGGCAGAGGCAGCAAGTTCCGCGATCTCGACGGCAACGAATACATCGATCACAACCTATGTTTCGGCGCGCTCATGGCCGGACATTGCCATCCGGCGGTGATGAA
>JAYTFO010000159.1:0-6785 GCA_043734305.1 Acidobacteriota bacterium
GGCATCTCGCAGGACGACAAACGCGCCACCAACGCCTTTCTGAAAGAGTACGGCGTAACCTTCCCCACACTCCTCGACGATCCCAACGGATACGCCGTCTCGAACGCCTACGGCCTGACCGCCGTCCCCACCTGGTTCCTGATCGGCCAGGACGGCGAAATCGAAATCTCCAGCGTCGGATGGAATAAGAAGGAAGTAGAAGACCTGAACCGCAAACTTGCGGACCTGCAGAAGACCCCGCCCCCACAACTCTTCAAGTCCGGAGAAGAAGTCCGCGACTTCCGCTCTGGTTGAGGGTCCAAAAACTAATTCCGCGGTCGCGGGACAAGAGTCAGATTGAATCGTCGTAGGTCGAAATCGGAACGGGAAGGGCACGGCTTCAGCCGTGCCGTAAGCACCGTAAAACATTCCGGCTTCAGCCACTGAGGGCCCGAACTCTGCGCACCCGGGGTCGCCGCAGGCTTGATGCATTGCGGACGCTCCACGAACCCGACACGCCCGCGCTACTGCTCTCGTAACCCCTCCTGACCCGCTCCTTTCCTTTACAATCGGTCCATCTTTTATTCCAAACTGAGTTCCAGAGGTCCCCGCATGATCGTTCGCCACATTGCCGTGCTCGCCGCCGTTCTATCGTTAGTCGCTGCGGGCGCCGCTCAGCCTAAGCCGTCTCGTCCACCGTCCATTCCGCATCGTCTGGCCAGTCCGGCGGTGGCCGCGATCCAGGCGATCAAGCCCGAGAACATTGAGACCCACGTGCGTTTCCTGGCGCACGATCTTCTCGAAGGCCGCGGCACAGGACAACGCGGGGGCGACCTCGCTGCCGAGTACATCGCCACGCAATTCGCTCTCTATGGACTGAAGCCTGCCGGCGACCACGGCACCTACATGCAAAAGGTTCCCATGGTCGGCATCACGCCCGGAGCGGATACGCGCTTCTCGCTCGTCCCTGCGAAGGGACAACCGAAAGACCTCAAACCGCTCGACGAATACGTTGCTTACGATCAGACCCAGCAACCCTCGTCCGACATCGACGCTGAAATTGTTTACGTCGGCTACGGCATCGACGCTCCCGAATACAACTGGGACGACTACAAAGGCGTCGACGTAAAAGGCAAAGTCCTGCTGATGCTAGTCAACCAGCCGTCCGATGACCCCAAACTCTTCCACGGCAAAGCCCTAACTTACTACGGACGCTGGACTTACAAATACGAGCAAGCCGCCCGCAAGGGAGCCGTCGGCGCAATTCTCATCCACCAGACTGACATGGCGAGTTATCCCTGGGAAGTTGTGCGTAACTCCAACTCTGGAGAGAAGTCGTATCTGAAACTCGACGGCACGCCAAAATTGAAAGCCGCTTCGTGGATTCACCTCGACGTAGCAAGGAATCTGGCGACGTCCGCCGGCCTCGATCTCGACAAGATGATGACCGACGCCCGCTCGCGCGACTTCAAGCCCGTCCCGCTCAACGTTCGCCTGACCGCGCACATGACCAGCAAAGTCCGTCCCTTCGAATCGAACAACGTAGTCGCGATGCTCCCCGGCTCCGACGCTCAATTAAAAGACGAAGCCGTCATCTACACCGCGCACTACGATCACTTCGGTATTCGTCCCGACATGGCCGGCGACAACATCTTCAACGGCGCCATGGACAACGCCACCGGCTGCGGCATATTGCTGGAACTGGCCCGTACCTTCGCTCAGTCCGCGCAAAAACCGCGACGCTCGATTCTCTTCGCCTCCGTCACCGCTGAGGAACAAGGCCTGCTCGGCTCCGAATATCTCGGCAAGCATCCGCCGATTCCGGCCAGCAAAATCCAACTCGACTTGAACTTCGACGACGTGATGCCGCTCGGATCTCCCGAAGAAGTTCAGGTTGCCGGCGCTGAGCGCACCAGCTTCTATCCGGTCGTGCAATCTCTGGCCACGGAGTTCCGTTTTACCATCCGTCCTGACGCCCGCCCCGAAGCCGGACACTTCTACCGCTCCGACCACTTCAGCCTCGCGCGCGTGGGCATCCCTTCGTTCTCGATCAACGAAGGGATGAAGTTCAAGCATCACGACGAAGCCTGGGGTCTGGCGCAACACGACGACTACACCAAGAACCACTACCACCAACCGAGCGACGAATACCATCCCGGCATGGACTACACCTCCGACGCCGCCATGGCCCGCTTCGGCTTCGCCCTGGGCTGGGAAGCCGCCAACCAATCGACCCAAATCACCTGGAAAAGAGGCGACGAATTTGAAAAGGCGCGTTTAGCGAGTCAATAATTTAAGGATCACCCAAATTCCCAGTTGGATGACGCCGCCCAGCCCGCTGGCCCGTGCCCCAGCCGCGAAGCGGCGAAATAGGAAAGCCCGGCACGTAAGTGCCGGGAACGTCACGCCATACGAGCGAGTCCCGGAGGGACGGTACCGGCCTCCTCGCCCCCGAATCACCGCCCTCGATCCGGGAAACTAGGGTAACTTTTGAACGCCCCACACCCCATGCTACCCTCGTCTTTAGTGTTGCAGATTCAGTGAGTTGCAAGCTTGTCCCGGCTTACGCGCGGTCTTCGCGCAAATGGCTTTGTTGGCTTGCGCGCGCCACTTCTCTGCCACAAAACGGCCGATGCCCAAGCTCCCCATCTTCCGCTTTGGTTCTTCCGAGCCCGCGCCTCGTCCCGACCTCCAATTTCACGCGCCCATTCTGCACCTCACCGACCTCCAACTGGGGGTCGACAATCTCCGTTACGACGTTCACCTGAGCCCGCGCGTGGCGGAAGAATTGGGTGCGCACCTGGCCCGCTACATCCGGCTTTTCGGAGGAGTCGAAGCGCTCTTCGACATGGAGACTCCCTCGGCTGCGCGTCCCTCGTTTCAGCGTGCCCCGGTGGAGGGCTTGTCTCAAGTTCGCAAGACCGGCGCCAGCGACCTCAAAGCCCTGCTGGTTTCGATTCACCAGGCCATCCTGAATCGCGCCAAGGTTGCCGGCAATCCGTCCATCGACGTCCTCGGTCGCCTTGCCGTCCTCAAATTCATACGTTCAGAATTGCAAGCACAATTCGCGCGCATTCTCGAACAATGCCGGATGAAATCGAAGTCTCTGGAAGGCCTGCGCCTGGCCAAGATGATGGAGACGCAGGAACTGGTCGCCAGCTTCCAGGTCCGCAAGAAAATCATTCAGCGCAAAGCCGGACAGGAAATCTTCCGACTGCTGCGCGAGATCGAAAAAGAAACTCTCGCCCGTACCCGCCGTTCGCTCTTCGGCGAAACCGCCAGCGACTGCTATCGCCTGTTTCTCAATCCGCTCATCCTCACCGAAGACGGCCGTGACGACTACCTCTGTGCCGAGCACTATTACATGTTCGGCAACTTCGACAAGGATCCCGATACATTCTCCGTTCTCCGCGAGTTAGCCCTGAGGTTTCTGCGCGAGTCGGGTTACGAAGAACCCTCCGACGATCGGCAGTTGGAGCAGGCCCTCAACGTTCCCGAGAACGCCGCTACGCTGGTCGGCACCGGAGATCCCAGCGACACCGCTGGCAGTGACAACCATGTGAAAAACCGTCTTGACCTCTGGACGCGAGTACTCCACAAGGAAAACATTCTTCCGTATGCCATCGCATCCTATGAAGCCGTGGGCCTGCTCGGTGAATACACGCCCCGGGTGAATCCGCAGCAACTCAAGAACGCCCTGATCTCGCGCGAGGAATGTGCGCGCGTGGAAAAAATAATTGCCGAAGGAAAACTCCCCGCCGACCGCCTGCACGCTGCCATCGGACGAGTAGGCTCGGCCCGCGGTCCCGAGCGCGCGCGCGTCGCCGCTCGCCTGCTCCGCGACCTGTTCTGCTATCACCGCGATCGCCGGGGCCTGGAAGCCATCACCAGCGGCCTCGATAGCATCAACTTAATCTCCGACGAAAAAGTCCACGAACTTTCCAGCATGAACGGCATGCTCTACGAGTTCCTGCCGCCTGAAGATCAGCGAGTCGCCGAGGATCGAGTGCACCACCACGTAATCCTGAAAGCCGATGTGCGCGACTCTTCCATCCTCACGCGTTCGCTGATGGAAAAAGGAATGAACGCCGCGTCGTACTTCAGCCTGAATTTCTACGAGCCCGTCAACAAGTTGCTGACAAAATACAACGCCGGCAAAGTATTTCTGGAAGGCGACGCTATCATCGTTTCGTTGTTGGAACGTGAAGGCGAAGCCATGTTGGCCGTAAGCCGCGCCTGCGTTCTCGCGTGGGAAATCCTGAGCCTGGTGCGGGGCTACAACGAACTCCTCGAACGTTCCGGATTGCCCCAAATGGAATTGGGCCTCGGTATCGCCTATCAGGACTCCGCGCCCCTTTATCTGATGGACGGCGAGCACCGCATCATGATCTCCGACGCCATTAACGAGAGCGACCGCCTGTCCTCCTGCAACAAGCGTGTTCGCAAGAAGCTAGCGCCCGACGCCGGCCTGTTCCGCGTCTACCGCCTCCAGATCAGCGCCAACGCTGAAGCCGACGGCGAATCCAATTCCGACGACATCACCATGAGCTATAACGTAAGCGGAATCTGCTTGAGCGAACGGGCATTCCAAAAACTTCAACAGGAAATTTCCCTCGCGCCCTGGAAGGCGAGTTTCAAACCCTCCGCTTCCGAAAAGAAATGGCTCGACGACCAGGGCGAACTTCTCGTCGGGACCGTTCCTCTCGCGAACGGAGCCTTCCGCAAGATCGCGATCCGCAAGAGCCGCACCGCCCAGGTGGACGTTCGCGACTTTTCTCTCCTGCACTGGACCGACCAGTACTACTACGAAGTGTGCGCCGACCCCGCCGTGTATGCAGCGCTGCCGGGGGAGAAGTCGGCGGCGGAAGGCCGGAAGTAACTATCCAACAAATGTGCGTAGTGTTCCACGTGGAACATTGTCAATACATATGTATATGTATTAGATAGTACGTAGTATAAGCGCAAGGTCGTACAAACGTTGGCCTTAGGGGCAACGGTTGGTCAAACGATCAAAGCGGTGATTTGTCCCGATTTGTCTCCTCGGCGCGGGGATGAGGTCGCCCCGCCGCTGCGTTTTCTCCGCAACTGGTTGATTTCACGCACCCTGGCTGAAATCAGCCAGCAACTATTCCTGCTGCTGCGAGTTCCAATGTGTAGGAGCTTCAGAGAAGGGAAACAGCTGAAGCGCTCAAGATCCGGTGATTCGGCGGCAACAACCGGATCGGAGAAAAGAGGTTCAATATGAAGTATCTAAGATACCTGGCGTTGCTCGGAGTGTTGGCTCTGCCGCTGACTTACTCTCAAGCGCAGGTCAGGGTTGGAGTAGGCATCGGGTTCGGCGGCGGATACGGCCCCGGCTACGTGAGCGGACCGCCGGCTTGTCCGTATGGCTATTACCCGGATTATCCGTATGGCTGCGCGCCCTATGGATATTACGGTCCCAGCTACTTTGTGAGTGGAGTGTTCATCGGCGCGGGCCCGTGGTTTCATGGGTATGGTAATGGGTACGGTAATTCGTACTATGGACGCCCGGTTTACAACAGCGGCTACTACGACCGCGGATACTACGACCGAGACGACCGCAGGTTCGATAACCGCACGACCTACGGACGACCGCCCGTTTTTCGTCGTGATTTCGTCGGAGGCGGATCTGACCGAGGCGGTTTCGAGAACCACGGCAACCGTCATTTTGAAGACCGTGGTTCTGACCGGCGAGGTCCGGCCACGAGTAACCGCGGCGGCAACGAACATCGCAGTGAAGGCGAACACCGCGGCGACCGGCGCCGGTAACGAACTCCCACGCACGAGATAGGCAACGGCTGGCAGCGATGGGCTGCCGGCCGTTTTGTTGTCTGGGGTGACCTGACCGTAGTCAAGTCCTACGCGTGAGATCGACCCGCCACCGTGGCGACGTCGCGGCTACACACTTCTCGCACGCGAGAAATGGGGCGCCTCGATTTTTTAGGGATCCGGAGAAGTGGGCCACCCGCCGCTTGATTCAAAAGGCCGTCCCCCACGCCCAACGTGCGTCTCCTATTACCTCCGTGCCTCGACATGCTGCCCGATGAATGTTCCACTCGCAAATGTAATTCCTTGCTCGCCGATGATTTGCGGCGGCGGGCTCGGGCCGACTCCTGGGGAACCAAACACTCCAACGCAGAGCAACTTCTGGCATGCGCAAGGGATTTGTCTTCAGTTTTTGGCGGTGGCAGCACAAATGTAACCCGAAAGAATGATGGAGAGGATGATAAGGATGATGAAGACAAAAAGTTTGCTCAGGGGTGCAGGGCTGCTGTCGGTCCTCGGGCTAGGCGTTGGATTGATGTCCTGCTCGAGTGGCTCGACTCCGAACCCGACCATCCCCAAGTTTCTGGTTGCCATCGATGGCAACGGTGTGGGCACGAACGTCAACGTGTTTCCAATTGATAAGACAACCGGTGTCCTCGGGGCAGCGGTAGCCGGATCGCCGTTTGATCTGGGAGTGACGGATGGCATGACGCTGGCGGTTCATCCGAACGGGCGTTTTGTTTACGCCGCGGACGGAGTCGACGGCGGCATCCATGCCTGGAAAGTGAATGAAACAACCGGTGCGCCCACCGAGATTGCCGCCAAAGTACTCAATGAGTCCGGAAGTTTTTACGAGCCCTCCAATGTCGCCGATTCCCCCACCCACGTGATCACGATCACGCCCAATGGAAAATTTCTATACAGCGCCAATAATGACACCACGGTGGGCGCTTACAAGATCAACTCCAATGGCTCGCTCGCTCATATTGCAGATCTCGATCTTACGGTTGCGGCGTGCG
>JAYTFO010000160.1:0-2719 GCA_043734305.1 Acidobacteriota bacterium
CCCTCGGTGCGCACACGCAGCTCCTTGACCGCTTCCTCGAATCGATGCGCGCGGAGCAGCGCTCGTCCCACCGCCCACGGCCGCGCCAGCGGCTCCAATTCGGCTGCCCGGCGTTCTTCCTGCAGAGCCTCGTCCGTGCGATTCAAAGCCGTTAGTACATAGGCTCGCAGATGGTGCGATTCGCCGCGCCTGGGATCCAGTTCCACGGCATGCGCGGATTCCCTCTCAGCCTTTTGAAAGTCCCACAGGTTAAACATCTCGATGGCTGCCAATGAGTTATGCGCCTCGCCCAGCGAGTCGTCGAGTTCGATCGACTTCTTGGCTGCGGCTAACGCCTGCGGCATCACGGTCGCTGGACGATCAAGTTCCGCCACCGCTCTCACGGTGAGTGCGTCCGCCAGCCCGCTCCACGCCGCGGCATAGTCCGGTTGCGCGTCAATCGCTTTTTGGAAAGCCTCCTGGCTTTTCACGTATCGGCCCGCGAACCACAGGTACCTTCCAAGCAGATAGGCATCGTGTGCGGCTGGCGGGATGGGTTTCTCTTGCCGGTTCGAATCGGAAGTGGTGGCCCCCACCTGCTTGGCAATGGCTTGCGCCAGCTCGCTTTGCAGGCTGGCCACGTCGCCAAGGTCGCGATCATAGCTGTCCGCCCAGACATGCGTATCGCTCGAAGCATGAATCAATTGGGCTGTAACGTGAACACGGCTTCCAGTGCGACCGACCGAACCCTCTAAGATGCCCTCTACGCCAAGTTCCCGCGCGATTTCCCGCAACGGACGGTGCACATGCTTGTATTGCATTACCGAGGTTCGCGACGTCACGCGCAAGGCCGGGTTCCTGGCCAGCATCGTGATCAACTCATCCGTCATACCATCGGCGAAGTACTCCTGAGCAGGGTCGCCCGAAAAATTCTCTAACGGCAGCACGGCAATGGAACGGATCCGCAAGGCGCGCTGTTTTCGTCCGGCTTCCTGAATCCATCTCGCAGAGAGAAACCCCGCAACTACCAGTAGCAACACCAGCGACGCGGCCAGCGCGATCTGGCGCTTTCCAGATTGCCCGGGCTTTTGCGGCGGCCTATCCGCGACGACATCCTCCGTCGCTGGTGTCGCGGCAGAATCGGCGAGAACGCCTGAAACCGAAACCTCAGAATCCACTCCGGCATCCGACCACTCCACCTCACCAATAAAGCGGTAGCCGCGGCGCGGAATCGTTTCCACCCATCGAGGATCTCCCGCCGAATCGGAAAGGCAATCCCGCAACCGCTGCACGGCTGAGTTCAGTCCATGATCAAAATCTACAAATGTGTCGTCGGCCCATAGTTTGCTCCGCAACTCCTCCCGGGTCACCATCTCCCCCGAAGTTTCAAGCAGCATCCGCAGGACCTTGAAGGTCTGCTCCCCCATCTTCACTTTGATCCCGAACTTACGCAGTTCCCCGGAACGCAAATCAAGCGTGTAGGGACCAAACGAAGCGGTACGGGCCGAGGTCATCTTCATATACGAAAGCCTTGAGGGGAGGAAACTGCCGACAAGCTAGCAGCCGGATAATGTTGGGCCAGTTGCCCGTCTGCGGTCAACAAGATTCCTTCCATCCGATCCAGCGCGGACCTCTTCCGAACGCAGGACCAATCTATCGCCAAACAATAAACAATTCATAATCAATTACTTGCACGGTGTTGTAGAAAAGTTCAACGTGTGAGGTACTTGCCATTGCCATCCTCCGGTAACTCGGCGATAACGGTTGCGTGCAGTTGAGTATCAATTTGATCCAGCCAGGAGGATTCACAATATGAAAAGCAAATTCAACGCTCGTTTTTGGTTCGCGCTGATCCCAGTCGCTCTCGCGCTCACGTCGGCAATGTCGGCACAATCGAGGAACGGTTGCGGATATCTCGGAGAGTCAACCCCCACCCTCAAGCCCGCCTCATTCGTTCTGGTGTCTGAGCAGAATGCCCCAATCGTCGGACTTTGGCAGTTCCAGTTCGCCCTACCAGATGGCACCGTGATTGATAGCGGTTACGCCACATGGCACAGTGATGGGACGGAGATTATGAATTCAGGCCGCGCCCCCATCACCGGCAGCTTCTGCATGGGAGCCTGGAAGCAGACCCAACGCGGCATGTTTAAGCTCAATCACTTCGCGCTGAGCTGGGATTCAACCGGGCAAAACCTGATCGGCCCCGCCAACATCCGGGAATTGGTTGTAGTGGATAGCCAACGGAAACACTACTCTGGAACGTTCACGATCGACCAATACGATACCAGCGGCAACTTACTGGCCCACGTGGCAGGCTCAGTCACTGCAACGCGAATCACAGCCAACTAACCGACGCTGCAAACCTGGAACGGAAGCGGCATCCAGCGTAGCGCCGCTTCCAGTTTCTGGAACACGCCTGAGTCCCATGTAGAGCGGACACTCTTGTCCGCTCTACATCTACTTCTTCTTAACCCGCCTCTGGTGCGTGCTCGGAATCTTCATATCTTCCCGGTATTTGGCCACCGTCCGCCGCGTGACCTGAATCCCCTGCCCTTGCAGGATCGCCGTAATCTGATCGTCGGTCAGCGGTTTGGAGGGATCTTCGTCTTCAATCAGTTTTTTCACGCGGCGTTTGAGAATCAATAGCGACGTGCCGCCGCCTTCCGGGCCCTGCACGCTTTCCGAGAAGAAGTAGCGCAGCTCGAAGACTCCTTGCGGGGTGTGAACGTACTTATTGGCC
>JAYTFO010000161.1:0-5777 GCA_043734305.1 Acidobacteriota bacterium
CCATCCTCGACCGCCACGCGGTTGCATTGCGCGCTCATCGCGAACGACGCCGGGATGATGCCGGCACCATTCAATTTTCCAAGCAGCTTCTGCGTTTCCTCTTCCATCTTTTCTTCTTCGTTCGAGATGTAGGGAATCACATTGCCTAGGATGTCGAGGGAAGCGACGCCCGGATATCCGGCGCCGCTGATGGCTTGCATGGTCACCGCCATCACCGTCTCGAGCCCGAACCGCTGATGGAGCGGGGCCAGCGCCAGTACCAATCCAATCGCGGAGCAATTTGGATTCGTGACGGCGAACCCGCCACTTGCCTTTCGCCATGCTTGCGCTTCGATCAACGGCAGGTGATCGGCGTTGACTTCGGGGATGACGAGCGGCACGTCCGACTGCATCCGCAAGGCACTAGAGTTGGAAACGACCGCGCAACCGGCGGCGGCAAACTGCGGCTCCATCTCCTTTGCGATAGCAGAATCGAGCGCGGCGAAAATAATCTTCGGCGCGCCTTCCGGCGTGGCTGGAGACACCATCATCTTCGCGACGCGCTCCGGGATCGTGGTCTTCAATCGCCAGCGTGCAGCCTGAGCATAGGGCCGGCCTTCGGAGCGATCCGAAGCGGCCAGCCAGGTAACTTCAAACCACGGGTGATGCTCGAGCAATTGGATAAACCGCTGCCCCACGATGCCCGTGGCACCGAGAATTCCTACAGAGAGTTTGTTGGACATGACTGAGCTTTAATTTTATAACAGAGCGATGACCGGGAGAATTGCAGGGCGGGCACATACCCGAACTACCTGGCGGCGGGGTTAGCTGGGAAGGCAGGCGATCTGTAACCAGAAGTGCTCGATAGATTGCACGGTTTTGCGAAAATCGTCCAGGCTGCCGGGTTTGCTGACGTAGCAATTCGCACCCAGCGCATAGCAGTCGAGGATGTCTTTGCGGGACTGCGACGTAGTAAATATGACGATCGGGATCGACCGCAGGCCAGGGTCGGTCTTGAAGTCGGCGAGCACGACGCGGCCATTTTTGCGGGGTAGATTCAGGTCGAGGATCACCAGGGCAGGACGCGCCGCTCCGCTATGGGCACCGCCGCGATGCAGCCAGGCGATGGCTTCTTCGCCGTCCAGCGCAGTATTGATGCGGCTTTGGTAGGGGCTGGCGCCGAGGGCTTCGCGCATCAGATCAAGGTCCGAGGGACTGTCGTCAACCAGCAGGATGTCAGGTTTGGTAGGGGACATGGCTGTCTACCCCATCGACAGAAACGGCGGGTAGCGTGAAATAAAAACTGCTCCCGCGACCCGGCTCCGATTCAACCCAGATTTTTCCTCCATAGTGCTCGACGACTTTCTTGCAGATCGCCAGCCCGACTCCGTTCCCGGAATATTCCTCGCGAGCGTGCAGGCGCTGAAAAATGGCGAAGATGATGTCCCGGTATTCCGGTGCGATACCGATCCCGTTGTCGACCACCGCAAATCGCCAGTACCTGTCCTGTGGTTCGACGGATATCCGAATGACCGGTGTTTCCTTACCGCGAAACTTGATGGCGTTGCCGATCAGGTTCTGGAAAAGCTGAAGCACTTGCGTCTGCTCCGCTGGCAAGGTGGGAAGACCGTCATAAGTGACGACCGCGCCGCTCTCCGCAATGGACGCTTTCAAATTTAAAAGCGCTTCCTTGACGATCTGATTGCAATCCGAAGGTTCGCAGCCGACGCCATTTCGCCCCACGCGGGAAAAGGCCAGCATGTCGCGGATCATGGTCTGCATGCGAAGGGCGCCTTCCACCGCGTAGCCGATGTATTTGTCGGCGTCTGCGTCGAGCTTGCCCCGGTAACGTTCTGCCAATAGCTGGGTGTACGCGGCCACCATGCGCAGCGGTTCCTGCAAGTCGTGGGAAGCCACGTACGCGAATTGCTCCAGGTCGCGGTTGGAGCGCGCCAGTTCTTCGACTTTGCGGGCGAGATCCTTTTCGGCCTGTTCGCGCAGTTCGCGCAGCCCCTCTTCCTGCAAGGTCCGGCGGATGGCAAGCGGCAGGCGCGCCAGGGATCCCTTCAAGACGTAGTCGGCTGCGCCCTGCTTGATGCAGTCCACTGCGGTCATCTCGCCGAGCGCGCCCGTGACCAGGATCAGGGGAATCTCCAGGCCCTCTTCGCGCAGGATTGCCAGCGCATCCAAGCCGCGCCAGTCCCCCAGATTGTAGTCCGCCAGAATAATGTCGGGTCGAACGGCGCGTACGCTTTGCCGGAATTGCTCGGGGCTTTGCACGGTTTCACTGGTAAATTGAAAACCGCCCACCTTGAGTTCATGAAGAATCAGTTCGCTGTCCGCGAGGCTGTCCTCGAGCAAGAGGAAGCGCAGAGCTGTACCGCTCTTGACAGGAACCTCGGGCGCTGTGGCTGTCGCGGTTCCCGCGTTTGTCATGAGTTCCCATTTCCAGCTGCAGCCTTCACGCCCCTGGACACGGGGGCCTGATTGACGACCAGCCAGTACAGTCCAAGGCGCTTCACGGTCTCGCGGAATTGCTCGAAGTCCACAGGCTTCTGGATATAGCTGTTCGCGCCCAGGTTGTACCCGTCCAGCAAATCCCGTTCTTCCTTCGAAGAAGTCAAAATGACTACGGGGATGGTCTTCGTCCGTGGATCGTTTTTGACTTGCTTGAGGACCTCGATCCCATTGATCTTGGGTAGATTCAAATCGAGCAACACCAACTTGGGTGGGTGATCGAAAGAACGGTCGGCAAAGGCTCCACGACAGAATAGGAAGTCCAGAGCCTCTTCGCCATCGCGGGCGATCACGATGTTGTTTGCCAGGTTTTCGCGACGTAACGCATGGACGGCAAGTTCGGCATCGTCCGAGATGTCTTCCACCAGCAGGATTTCAGTTTCGAATATTTTCATGTATGAGCTCCAACCGAAGCACCTTTGCTTTTGAATTTTGCTTGTTCCAATCCGCTGAGTGTGAAGTAGAAAGTGGCGCCCCGGTCCAGTTCGGCTTCCGCCCAGATCCGGCCGTTGTGTTTCTTGACAATGCGTTGTGCGGTCACCAAACCCACACCGGTGCCTTCAAAATCCTCGGTGCGGTGGAGGCGTTGGAATACGCCAAACAGCTTGTCGGCATATTTCATATTGAAGCCCACACCGTTGTCGCGGACGAAGATCGCGGGTTGCCCGTTTTCTTCGACTGTCCCAACTTCAATGACCGTCTGGGCGCGGGGCCGAGAATACTTGAGCGCGTTGGCCAGCAGATTTTGAAACACCTGCTTGATCAGGATCGGGTCACACTCCACCACGGGCAGATTCGCAATCTTCCAATCGATCTGGCGCCCTTGAGTTTCCGGCTCCAGGATGAACACTACTTCTTCGACAAGGGCGTTGAGTCTGGTGGGTTCGAGTTTGAGCGCCTGCCGTCCGACGCGGGCGAGACTTAACAATTCATCCACCAGTCGCCCCATCTTGCCGGTGGCGTCCTGAATTCGCTGCAGGTACTTTTGAGCCTGTGTATCCAGCTTGTCACCGTACTCGTCCAACAATATCCCGGAGAAACCTGCCATATGCCGCAATGGGGCGCGCAGGTCATGCGACACGGAGTAGGTGAAGGCCTCCAGTTCCTGGTTCGACTCCAGCAACTCGGCAGTGCGCAGTGCCACTCGCTGTTCGAGTTCATTGTTTAGCTGTTGGATTTTACGCTCGGCCGTTCTCTTCGGCGTGATATCGCGGAAAGCCACCACGCCGCCCCGCACTGCGCCGTTCTTGTCTTTCAGCGGACCGCCGCTTGCCTCGATCCACACGCCCTCAGCGAGCGCGGGGCTATGCACAAACAGCTGAGTGGTGCTGGTCTCTCCGCGAAGAGCGCGCACCATGGGGATCTGGTCGGTGGGGAGAGGCGTCACCATATCAGCCAGAAAGACGCCGTAGTGCTCTGACCATTGTTCGGGAGGCAGATCGGTCGCACCCCGGCCCAGTATCTTCTCTGCCGCCGGGTTCCAAATTACGAGTTTCCCCTGCTCGTCAGCAGTGACCAATCCCTCAGCCATACTGTCCAGCACAGATTGCAGCATGAGGGACTGTGCTTCCAGGGCCTGCCGCGAGTGGGCCAATTCCTCCGCTTGTTCTGCCAGAGCTTGCGTGGCCTGCTTCCGCTCGGTGATCTCGGACTCCAGGGCCGCCGTTCGCTGTTCCACGCGCTGTTCCAGACTGGCATTGAGGGCCTTGAGTTGCGCGCGCATTTGAACGCTCTTATTGATCTCGCGGAAAATGGCGAATCCTGGTAACAGCAACCCTAGGACTCCTACCACGGTGCTGGCAAGAGTGGCGAAAGTCTGGAACCGTCGTGCCGCTTGCAACCGGTTCGTGCGCTCCTTGATCTGCCTGTCCTCGTCGGCTTGCATCTCCCCAACGGCTGCGTGCACCGCATCCATCCGACGCTTACCCTCGAGGAAGAGAGATTTGGGCGGAATCGCGCTCGTTCGTCGCCTTTCCGCCACCGTCATTTGCGACAATTCGATCCGGGTATCGATTTGTACTTTGAGCTGGTCGAGCCGTCGCTGCTGCGCAGGATTGTCTGCTGTCAGCCCGCGTACAGCGTTCAGTTCCCGACCGATAGAATGGATCGCCTCTTGGTAGGGCTGCAGAAACGATTCATCGCCGGTCACCGCGAAGCCGCGTGACCCGGTTTCTATATCGCTGGCATGTTCCAATACAGCCGAGAGCGAGGTCTCCACCGCATGGGTGTGGGCGACTAAGTCGGCGCCTTCCGATGCCAATCGGGCGCTACGCAATGACATAAAACCCATAAAACCGGTGAGTAGGATGGCCACGCCCAGACCCGCCGCGATCCAGCGCCGGAGCGTCTTCTCAACCAATGCGTCTTCAACCCCCTCCAGGAGTGGGTCGGCCGGCTTCCTGCTCATGGATAAATCTCCAGCTCGGTCCGGTTCAGGCGGATTAGACTTCTGGGTCATGGAGGGGTGCCTGTGCTTCAGGTAGTCATCAGCTGCTCATTCGCGAGGGTCCGCGGCAGAGACGATTTTTCGCCTGCTGATGGTCATCGGCGGAATGTTACCGTGCCTTCACGGCAATACTGTGTGCGTAACGGGCGTTTGGGAGTGTACCCAAGTGCGAAGGAAGCACGACGAGGAAGGGCGCTTGAGTTCGATGGCGACAGGATTCAGGATGGGCACAGCTTCACAAGGCTGCGAAAAAGTCAGTCGGAGTACAGGTTTTGGAAAGAGCACGACGTTCAGTCGTGCCCTAAACATTTCAGGCAACCGCCGGGCTCGTTGTTCCCTTTGCCAGCGGCCGCAGCGGTTCCCACAGGCTGCGCATCACTTTCTCGAACTGTGGAATGTCCAGCGACTGCGGCCCATCCGACAACGCGCGTTCTGGACAAGGATGCACTTCGACGATGATCCCGTCGGCGCCTACCGCGATCGCAGCGCGGGAAACAGGTCCGATCAGGCTTTGCTTGCCGGTTCCGTGCGAAGGATCGGCAACCACCGGCAAGTGAGTGAGTTCTTTAGCCAGTGCAACCGACCCGAGATCGATCGTGTTGCGCGTGCCGGTCTCGAACGTTTTGATCCCACGTTCACAGAGCACGACCTGCTGATTTCCTCCGGACAGCAAGTACTCCGCCGCCAGCAGCCATTCCTTCACGCTGGCGGATGGACCGCGTTTGAGCAGCACGGGCTTGTTGGCGAGAGCCAGCCGACGCAGCAACGCATAGTTCTGCATATTGCGCGCGCCCACCTGAAGCATGTCGGCATATTCGCAGATCAGGTCCACGTC
>JAYTFO010000162.1:0-2900 GCA_043734305.1 Acidobacteriota bacterium
ACCGCTGCAAAGGGCTAGAGTTAATCCATGCGGACAAGAAATCTACTCCTGGCTTCCGTGGTCGCGGTCCTCTTTGTTAGCACCAGTTTCGCGCACGGACAGACTCCTCCGAAAATCGACAACGCGTTTGTACAGCGCACGTTTGGCAAGGACTTTACGCTGGTCCAGGAAGTCGGCGGCATGGTCGGCGACCTGGATGGGGACGGCGTGGAAGACGCCGTCATCGCGGCTCGCTGCAAGAATCCTCTGCTCGATGAAGCCGAGCACAACTACGAGGTGATCGATCCGTACGACACTTTTTTTGGCTACGGCGACCCTAAAGTGACCATGAACTTCGTCGAAGACAGCCCTACGAAACGGGGACTGGTCGTACTTATTATTCATGGCGCGGGGCCGGAGGCCTGGCACTCGGAAACGCCCAAGGCGAAATACGTGGTCATCAATCTGCCCTATCGGACGATCACCGTTCGCAAAATGAAAATGAAGAAGAAGACCCTCCAGGCGATTTACGCCGAAGAAGGCAACGAACTGAATGAAACTTCAGCCCTCGTCTTCGACGGCAAGAAGTATAAGTATCTGCCGATGGGATCGAGCATGGAGTAGGTTTTCGTCGGCGGTCGATAGTCGCTCGTCGTTCGCAACCACTCCGGTCGCTACTCTTGGACTGTTGTAGTACCCTCCTTTGGATTGCCTCACCAACTGAAATACCGTGTGCTTCACGACCGGCTGGCAGTGTGCCAGCTTGCAGCGGGCGCACGTGTGCCCGCATGGGCCGTCGGACCTGGCTTCTTCTGCATCACCCAGACCGCCGACGAACTTTCTATCGTGTGCGAAGAAGACCGCATTCCCGCCGACGTTCGCATCGAGCGAGATTGGGTGACCCTGAAACTCGAAGGGCCTTTTCCCTTCGCGATGACGGGTGTGCTCACTTCCATTCTTCAGCCATTGGCAGACGCGGGCATCCCGATTTTCGCCGTGGCCACGTTCGATACGGACTATGTGTTGATGAAGCGTGAGAAACTGGAATCGGCGATCGCGGCACTTACTGCGGCCGGGCATGAAATTGTTGGGGCCGCCGAATCCACGCTCTGAGCATTCTTTACGTCCTTTGCGGATCGTCTTCGCGATCTTTGCGGTTAAAGATTTTGCTTTTGCGGCTGGATCAAAGCCATTAACCGCAAACTTTGCGAAGAAAATCCGCGGAGTTCGCAAAGCAGAACTGGTCGACCGAATTCCCATCGTGGCAGCGTGGTATTAGACTGATACGTTCCACTCCCGAGGAAAATCATGCCTACTGCTGCGCGCACCAATCCGCTTTCTTATCTCACCGACCAACTCGACGAACTCAAGGCCAAGGGCACGCATTTCAAGCTGCGCGTACTCGAAGACGAACAGGCAGCGGAGTGTACGTTCGATGGCAAACGAGTCATCAATCTGGCGTCGAATAATTATCTGGGGCTCACGACCCATCCCAAGCTGCGCGAGGCGGCGCTCGAAGCGACCCGCAAGTATGGCGTTGGATCGGGCGCGGTGCGGACCATCGCTGGGACGATGAAGATCCACATGGAACTGGAAGAGAAGATCGCGCGCTTCAAGAACGTTGAGGCGTGCGTGGTGTTTCAGTCGGGCTTCACTGCGAATGCGGGGACAGTGTCGGCGCTGCTGGGGAAGGACGACTTCATCATTTCCGATGAACTGAACCACGCCTCGATTATCGACGGCTGCCGGTTGTCGCGGGCGAAGATTCTGGTCTTCCGGCACAAAGACGTTGCCCACGCCGAAGAACAACTGGCCAGCGTGAAGGATCAGCCCGGGCGCAAGCTGCTGATCTCCGACGGCGTCTTCTCGATGGACGGTGACATCGGGCCGCTGCCGGGGCTGTGCGATGCGGCGGAGAAATATGGCGCGATCATGATGGTCGACGACGCGCATTCGTCGGGCGTGCTCGGGCGCAACGGACGCGGCACGATTGATCATTTCGGCGTGCATGGACGCGTCGATATTCAGGTAGGAACTTTGTCGAAAGCGATCGGCGCTCTGGGCGGATACGTGTGCGGTACACGCGATTTCATTGACTTTCTGTATCATCGCGCGCGGCCGTTTTTGTTTTCGACATCGCATCCACCGTCGGTTGCTGCTACCTGCATCGCCGCTTTCGATGTTCTCGAAAGCGAGCCGCAACTCATGGAGCAGCTCTGGGACAACACGCGTTTTTGGAAAAAAGAATTGGGGCTGCTGGGCTTCAACATCGGCGGGAAGACCACGCCCGCCAGCGAAACACCGATTACTCCGATCATCATTGGCGACGGACGGCTGACCATGGAATTTTCGCGCGAACTATTCAAGGAAGGTGTGCTCGGGACGGGGATCGCGTTCCCAACGGTTCCAGAGGGCAAGGCGCGCGTGCGAACGATCATGACGGCGACGCACACGAAAGACGAACTCTCGCGAGCGCTTGCGGTGCTGGGACGGGTGGGGAAAAAGATGGGGATTGTGGCCTAGCGCACTGCGAGAAATGTCTTCTTGTGCCCAATGCTGTTTTCGCCGCCGATCAGGAGATGCTCTTCCCATCCGGGGCTGGTGATGAGTAACCGCGGTTGCGATGCGTCGGCGGGCAACTGAAACGTCAGCTCTGTTTCGTAGGATTCGCCGGGGGTCAGGCTGCGCGTCAAGGGAATTCCTGAGGTTGTGACTGGAGCGAAACTGCGGCCCTGATTGTCGATCAGCAGCACTTGCCGCGGGTTCGGTGTGAGTGGTGCGTCTTGGGGCCGTTGCGGCGAGGTGGTGGCCGGGTCGAAGCGCGTACGCAGAGTAACGTGCAGTTGACGTTGCAGATCTTCTGCGCTGGCGACCACGGAATAGGCGAGGTGGCAGTCGATCTCGCAAAAGTATTTTTCCTG
>JAYTFO010000163.1:0-2831 GCA_043734305.1 Acidobacteriota bacterium
TACGACTCCGGTGATTTCATGTCCGGGGACCATGGGGAAAATGGATTCCGGGAGATAGTCGTTCCATTCATTGCGGACCTGGTGAATATCGGAATGGCAGATGCCGCAATATTTGATGTCGATGACCACGTCGTGCTCGCGGGGGTCGCGCCGTTCAAACGAATACGGCACCAGTGGAGCCCTTACGGTGTGGGCGGCGTATCCCTTGGTCTTGCTCATGATTTCTCGCTTTCAGGAAAGTTGTATCAGGCTGCCTTCAATTGATGCTACGCGCGCACATTCGGCTTCCGTGATAACAACCTATTACAAATCGCGCAGCCTGCGGGCCGACAAGTGCGCTCCCGTGAGCAGCAGCATCCCGGATAGGAACGCCCAGAACATCAGGCTGACGGAAATGGCGAATGGTCCATAGACTTCGGCGAAATTCAGCCAGGGGAGGGCGAAGATGTAGGCGTACTTGAGGGCTTCGGAGAGCAACCCCATGAGCACGGCGGCGGGCAGGACGGCGCGGGCCGGAACTTTGCCGTTCGGCAGCAGCCAGTAAATCAGAAAGAAGATTGCGATGCTAGCGGTGATGGCGAAAACTTTCATGCTGATGAAACTCACCAAATCTACAAACCAGATTCCGCGGCTGTGGAATGCGCTCTTCAGAAAAGTAAGGTTTCCGGCCGTCGCGGAAACGGAAAGGAGGGCCAGGGATCCGGACGCGAAAGTCAGTCCCAGTGAGATCAGTTGGTTGCCGATGTAAGAACGGTTATTGCGAAATCCCCAAATCCGATTCAAGGCAACTTCGAGCGGCATGAAGATTCCAGTCGAAGTAATCAGCAACATGACGAGCGAGAATACTTGCGCCCGCTGGTGCGCATCGATGAGTGCGTTCAGGTTGCGAATCACAAAGTCCTGCCCGGCGGGGACGTAGTCGCGCAGCAGGCTTACGACCACGTCGTACATCACGCGGGAATGAAAGACGCGGCGGATCAGCGTGAGCAGCAACAACACGAACGGGAAGAAAGAAAGAATGGCGTTGGCTGCGACCGAGAACGCGAAGGTGTGGACTTCGGTCCGCAACAGATATTGCAGGGTGGAGCGCACCAGGCCGTCGTTTGGCCCTTTGATCATCCCCGGCTTGCGGTCGGCGGCGGTCTTTTCCGGAATTTCTATGGGAGTGATGGAAGACACGTGTCCCCCAAATCCTATCAGACGTTTACGGTGTCGCCGGAAACGCCCCGGGGTCATAAATTGGCTTCCTAACTTGCCTCTTGCCAAGATGCAACTTCCTGCTATTATCTGGGGCTTCGCCAGCCGAGACTGGTTGGCGAGAGTGCAGTACAGGCTGACGTTCTGTGCCGGGCAGTCCAAATCGTGCCTTCATTTCGCGGCTCCACGCCGTTTCGTCGCTCGCTGGTGAGCGCTGGAACTTCGGGAGCCGTTTGTGTTGGAGCGGTCGCCGTGCGCAGGGGGGCACCGAATTCTTACCGTCCTTTGAGGGGGTGTCCTGTTCCCCAGGACAAACAGAATAAGAGACGGAAGAATAATTCAGCGACACAGGCGAAAGGAGTTTCTTTGTGAGAGAGAAGGGTACGGTGAAGTGGTTCAACGGGGCGAAGGGGTACGGGTTTATCCAACGCTCCACGGGAGAGGACGTGTTCGTGCATTTCTCCGCCATCCAGGAGAACGGTTATCGCTCATTGAATGAAGGCGAGACCGTGGAGTTCGATTTACTTACCGGCCCCAAGGGACTTCAGGCGGCCAATGTGGTGCGTGGCTAAAGCCTCTCCAGGCAGCCAGTTCGCAACCCTCTCAGTTAGAGCGAGAGGGTTTTTTGTTGGGTGACGCGCAAGAAGGCGGGGGGACGAGCGTTTAGCGTGGGAGGCAGAGAAAGAGTGTTGAACGTTTACCTACGAATGAAAGTTTCTAAGACTGTAAGCGTCTTCACTGAGGAGCTGGCTGTGCACTGGATTCTGACTGGTTTGTGCCTATTCACGTCGCTTGCTCAAGCGCAATCATTTGAAACTACGGTTGTGCCGCTTGCGAGCGAAACTCTCGCAGGCCCTTGTCACTATGACCTTACTTTGCCATCTGGGCATCGCACAGTGCGAGCGGTTTGGGTGACCTATGACCGCGGTCTTGACATCATGAAGTTCTACTCTGACCCGGAGGTGGTTGCTTTCGCCCGGCGGCATGATCTTGCCCTCATGATGCCGCATCAATGTCCGGCGAAGAATGCTCCGGGCGGACCGAACGAGATGGATATGGACCCATCGCATGGAGTGGGGCGAGCGCTCTTTACAGCGCTGGACCAATTCGCGCGTGCGTCTGGCCATTCGGAGTTGTCTTCCGCGAAACTGATCCTGCTGGGCTTCTCCGGTACGGGCGCGCTGTTCGCACATTTTGTCGGCTACGCTCCGGACCGCATCATCGCGTCGATTCCGGCTGATCCGGGCCACTTTGATCCGGTGGGCATCGACAATGTGCACCTGCCGCCTACGGCCCTAGGCGTTCCTGAACTGATCATGGTGGGTGGTGCCGACAAGATCTGCGGTACGCAACGACCGTACGACTACTTCCGCCTCTATCGGGATCGAGGAGCGCCGTGGACGTTTCTCGTCCAGAACAAGACTCCACATTGCTGCATCATCAACACGAAGGCGCTGGTGCTTGCGTGGCTGGATGCGATCATCAAGCTTCGGCAGCCGTCCGCGACGAAGCCACTTCGCAAGATGGACGAGAGCGGCGGCTGGGCGGGATATTTTCGCGGCTGTACATCGGACGTGCATGACGACTGGGGCAACCCAACCTGGGATGTGTGCGATGCGAGCATTCAGCCCATC